>NZ_JBIVGX010000002.1:0-279673 GCF_044748905.1 Paenarthrobacter sp. NPDC089714 | reverse complement strand
CGAATCACCCCATCCACCAAACCCTCTCTCACCGAATCACCCCATCCACCAAACCCTCTCTCACCGAATCACCCCATCCACCAAACCCTCTCTCACCGAATCACCCCATCCACCAAACCCTCTCTCACTCTTTTCCGGGGAAAGAACGGGGCGCCGATAGAGGGCAATCGGTGAGAGAGCGTGCCGGAAAAGGGGGTGGTCGGTGAGAGAGCGTCCCCAAAAAGGGGGTGGTCGGTGAGAGAGCGTGCCGGAAAAGGGGGTGGTCGGTGAGAGAGGGTTGGGTTAGGCGACTGCGGCGCGGCTCTTGACGAACGCCTGGACGCAAGCTTCGACGTCGTCCGTGCTGTGCGCGGCGGAAAGCTGGACGCGGATGCGGGCCGCGCCCTTGGGCACTACGGGGTAGCTGAACGCGGTGACGAAAACGCCATGGCCGAGCATCTCGTCGGCGATACGCGCCGCAACCACGGCGTCACCGAACATGACCGGGATGATGGCGTGTTCGCCGTCGAGCAGTTCAAAGCCTTCCTCGCTCATCCGGCGGCGGAACAGCGCAGCATTCTCGAACAGGCGGGTGCGCAGCTCGCCCGATCCCTGCACGAGTTCCAAGGCCTTGATCGTGGCCGCAACAATGGCCGGTGCGAGGGAGTTGGAGAACAGGTACGGACGGGCCTTCTGGCGCAGCATGGCCACGATCTCGCCACGGCCGGAAACGTATCCACCGGAGGCGCCGCCAAGGGCCTTGCCGAAGGTACCCGTGTAGATGTCCACACGGTCCGAGACCCCGGCGTGCTCAGGGGTACCGGCGCCGGTGGATCCCATGAACCCGACAGCATGGGAGTCGTCCACCATCACCAGAGCGTCGTGCTTCTCAGCGAGGTCGCAGATCGCCTCGAGGGGCGCCAGGTAGCCGTCCATGGAGAAGACGCCATCCGTGACAATGATCTTGCGCCGCGAACCGGACGCCTCCACGAGCTTGGCTTCGAGGTCTGCCATGTCCTGGTTGGCGTAGCGGAAGCGCTTGGCCTTGCTCAAACGGATGCCGTCGATGATGGAAGCGTGGTTAAGGGAGTCGGAGATGATGGCATCGTCCGGGCCGAAGAGGGACTCGAACACACCACCGTTGGCGTCGAAGCAGCTGGAGAAGAGGATGGTGTCCTCAGTCCCCAGGAACTCCGAAACGCGGGCTTCCAGTTCCAGGTGCAGGTCCTGGGTGCCGCAAATGAAGCGCACGGAGGCCATGCCGAAGCCGCGCTCGTCCATGGCGGACTTGGCGGCGGCGATGATGTCCGGGTGGTCTGCGAGGCCCAGGTAGTTGTTGGCGCAGAAGTTCAGGACCTTGTTGGCGGGTTGGCCGAGTTGGCCCGCGGCGATGTGGCTGGCTTGGGGTGAGTCGATGTGGCGTTCGGTCTTGAAGAGTCCGGCGCTGCGGATCTCGTCCAGTTCGCCCTGCAGTTGGTCTTTGATGGCTGAGTACATTGAATTGCTCCTGAGGATTCTTAGAGTTCAGTCCAGTCGAGGACCACTTTGCCGCCCACGCCGTTGCGGGCGATCTCGAAGCCCTTTTCCCACTCAGTGGCGGGCAACTTGTCGGTGACGACGGCGGAAATGCTGCGGTGCAGCGCGGGGTTGGAAGAGAGCATGGCGCTCATGGCGTACCAGGTCTCGAACATCTCGCGGCCGTAGATGCCCTTGAGCGTGAGCATGTGCGTGACCACCTTGCCCCAGTCGATGTCGATGGACTGGCTGGGCAGGCCGAGCATGGCGATGCGTCCGCCGTGGTTCATGTTGTCGATCATCTCAGGCAGCGCCGTGGGGTGTCCCGACATTTCCAGGCCGATGTCGAAGCCCTCGCGCATGCCGAGAGCCTGCTGCGCTTCGCGGACGCGCATCTTGGACACGTCCACGGCCAGGTCCACGCCCATCTGCCGGGCAAGTTCGAGCCGCGGTTCAGAGACATCCGTGATGGCGATCTTCCGTGCACCGGCATGGCGGGCGACAGCAATCGCCATCAACCCGATCGGGCCGGCACCCGTAATCAGGACGTCCTCGCCCACCAGCGGGAAACTCAAAGCCGTGTGCACGGCGTTGCCGAAGGGGTCGAAGATGGCGCCGAGTTCCGGGGTGACGGATTCGTCGTGGTGGACCCAGACGTTGGTCTCCGGGATGACGACGTATTCGGCGAACGCACCATCGCGCTGCACGCCCACGGAGACGGTGTGGATGCACATCTGGCGGCGTCCGGCGCGGCAGTTTCGGCAGATGCCGCAGACCACGTGGCCTTCGCCGGAGACCCTGTCCCCGACCTTGACGTCGCGGACGTCCTCGCCGATCGCCACCACTTCGCCGTAGAACTCGTGTCCGGCAATGAGGGGTGCTTCGATGATGCTTTGCGCCCACGCATCCCAGCTCTGGATGTGGAGGTCCGTACCGCAGATGCCCGTGGTCATGACACGGATCTTGACGTCGCCGGGGCCCGCTTCGGGCTCGGGACGGTCGACGAGTTCGAACCCGGCGTGTGGTCCGGATTTGTAGAGAGCCTTCATGGGATTCCTCACTGGCTTGATGCTGCTTCGCTGCTGCTGAGTCCATTGAAGACCCGGCAACGATTTAGCACAACTAGATTCTTCTCAATCCACGATTTAGGATTTGCTAATGGAAATCCACCAACTGCAGATGCTTCGCGAGCTCGGGGACCTGGGCAGCGTCAAGGCCGTGGCGGAAACGCTCATGGTCACGCCGTCGGCCGTTTCCCAACAGCTGGCGTTGCTCCAGAAGTCGGTGGATGTGCCGCTCACCCGCAAGGAAGGCCGTGCCCTGGTGCTCACCGACGCCGGCCGCGTGCTCGCCGAGGCGGGTGCCGCCGTCGTGAATGCCATGGCGGATGCCCGCGCGGCAATCGGCGCCTACCACGACGCTCCCGACGCGCCGGTCAGTGTCAGCGCCTTCCACAGCGCCGGGCAGGCACTGTTCGCACCGCTCGCCGCGTTGCTGTCCAGCGGAAAAGCGTCCGACGGCGGGATGTCGCCACGGTTGCGCCTGTCCGACGAGGATGTGGCCCAGGAGGATTTCCCGGGATTGGTGGCGCGCTACGACCTTGTCCTGGCGCACCGCATGGATAACAGTCCCCCGTGGCCCGAGGACAAGGTGGCGGTGATCCCGCTCGCAGATGAACCCCTGGACATTGCCTTGCCCGCGGACCACCCGCTGGCAGCACACCGCGAACTGGAGCCGTCCGACGTCGTGGATGAACCCTGGGTGACCAGCCGCGATGGCTACTCCCCCGCGGACGTGCTGGCCGCCGTCGTTGCTGTGAGCGGGCGCCCGGCCGAAGTGCTGCACCGCATCAACGACTACTCGACCGTGGCGGCGCTGGTTTCGGCGGGTGGGGCAATCGGGCTGTTACCGAGGTTCACGGCACGGCGCGTGCTGGATGCCGGCGTGGTGCTGCGGCCACTGTCCGGAGTGAACTCGGTGCGCAAGATCGACATCCTGGCCCGGCCGGAGACGCTTAAACGGAAATCGGTCATGACGGTTTGCGAGTCACTTCAAACCGTCATGACCGGGCTTTCCGCACCCAAGTAAGTCGCATTAGTGCGCGTTTTCAGCGGTCAAAACGAGCTTAACTGCGACCCAGTTGGGCTAGTCGCGGACCAGGGCGGGCTGGCTGGCGTCGAAGTACTCCACCAACTCCGCGGGCAACTCCGGGACTTCCCGGGCGGACCCGTCCGCGCGCAGTGATTCTGCGGCCAGGATGCCGGCCACCACGGCCTGGCGGGCGGCGATGGGGCTGGTCTGGGTCCGGCCGCCCTCCGAAGCGAACCGCAGGAACTCCTCGATCAGCCGCGGATCCGCGCCTCCGTGGCCGCCTTCGCCGTCCTGGATGGTGATGACCTGGTCCGGCTCGCCCCGGCCGGAGGTGCGCGACGTCCACACGTTGATGGTCTCCCCCGGCCCGTCGCCGAAGTTCTCGATCCTGCCCTTGGTACCGATGATCGTGTAGTTCCGCCAGTAGTCCGGCGTGAAGTGGCACTGCTGGTAGGAGGCCAGGACACCGTTGTCCAGCACCATGTTCATCATGGAGATGTCCTCGACGTCGATCACCTCCGCCAGGTCCTGCTGCTCCGTGGGCGGCCAGTTGTCCAGGGAGAACCAGTCGCCCATCCGCTTGCCGTCGTTGTTGGCGCGGTTCGTCACGCCGCCATAGACAGCGAGGTCGCCGACTGCCGCGACGCGCTTGGTGTAGCCGCCGGCCAACCAGTGGATCACGTCGATGTCGTGGGCACCCTTCTGCAGGAGCAGGGACGTGACATTCGCCCGCTGGGCATGCCAGTCCTTGAAGTAGTAGTCGCCGCCGTGTCCCACGAAGTGGCGGCACCACACGGCTTTGACCTCACCGATGGTTCCTTGCTCGATGAGTTGGCGCATCTGGACCACCACGGGCATGTGGCGCATGTTGTGGCCGACGTACAGCCGGGTGCCTGTTTCATAGGCGGTCTTGAGGATCAGGTCCGCGGCCTCGAGCGTGACGTCCAGTGGCTTCTCGCAGAACGTGGGGATGCCGGCTTTCAGGGTACGGATGGCGACGGCGGCGTGCTGGTTGTCCGGGGTCAGGACCAGTACCGCGTCCAGGCCGCTGGCCAGCAACTCCTCAAGGTCGTCCGTGATCCGTGCCGAGGGGATGCGCTCGGCGGCATCCGCCCGTCCCCGTTCGCTGAGGTCACAGACGATCGTGACGACAGACCCCTGGCCGGGCTTGTGGGCGTGCTTCCACAACCCCGAACGCAGGCCGAAACCCACGATGCCGACCTTCAAATCCTTTTCCATGGTGTGCACATTCCTTCTGCTGATTCCTAATTAAGTCTTGTTGCGGCACTGCGGTGTGGTGCCGATTCCCGCACGAAGAGGTGCCAGGGGAAATCCAGGACCGTCGGCGCATCACCGGTGCCCGTGGCCCGCTGCAGGAGCAGCCTGGCGAGCTTGTCAAAGAAGTCCACGGGACCCACGGTGCTGAGCGACGGCGACATGCGTTCGCCCTCCACGGTGTTGCCCACACCGATGATGTCCACATCCTGACCGACGGCCAGGCCAAGGCGTTGGGCGGCGTTGATGGCGCTCACGGCCGCGAAATCCGTGGTGGCGTAGATCGCCGTGGGCCGGTCCGGAAGTCCCAGGAGCTTGGTCGTGGCGGCAAAGGCTCCGGACGTGGTTCCGTCGAAGAGCCCCACGTAGTCCTCCCGTTCGTCGATCCCTGCGGCGGCCAAGGCCTCCGAGTACGCCCGGTAGCGGCTGCCACCGGACGTTCCGGCAGCCGTGGCCGGAGTCAGGCAAGCGATCCGCCGGTGTCCGTGGAGGAGGTGCTCCACGGCCATCCGGCAGCCCGGCTCCGCGATGGAACGGATCACGTCGAAACCCTCCGGTTCCAGCGTTTCGTTGAAGACCACCAACGTGGTTCCGTGCCCGGCCAGTTTCCGGAGCGCCGCAGTCTGGTCTTCGCGGACGGCATCCACGAAGACCGCGTCCGCGTTGTGGGTAGCGAGCACTTTCACCCAGTCGGCGTCGCCCAGGATCATCGGCGTGATGCCCAGGGGTTCCGCGGCCCGCTGGACCGCCTCAATGACGGACAGGGACCACGGATCCGAAAGCATGGTCAGCGACAGGATCACGGTGTTGGTCCGTCCGGTGCGAATGGCGCGCGCGGCCTGGTTGGGCCGGTATCCGAGCCGCTCCGCGGCCGCCTTGACCTTCTCCGCCGTCGGATCCGAAACGCCAGGCCCGCCGTCACCCCGGCGACCGGACATCACATAGGAAACCGTGGCTGTGGAGACCCCGGCGAGTTCGGCCACCATGCGGATGGTGGGCCTGACGCCGGTACTGCTTGTTTTTGCCATGGTTCCCCCTGGTGTTGATGTGATGTCCGTGTCCGTGGTGTCGAGGCTAGCCCGTCAAGCCGGGCCTGCCCGGGAAGCCGCTAGCTCCGGAACACTGGCGCGTTGGGGTCCAACGAAGCCTGGTACTCGTCGCGCATCTTGTCGCCGCCCTCGCTCTTCCAGCGCTTCACCGCGTCCTTGAGCTCGTCGATCTTGGCGCGGCCGGTAATGATGTCCACCACCTTGTCCCTGAGTTGCTTGGTGATCTTGGCGCCCACCTTGGCGTTGGTGTCCGAGTAGGAACCGTTGGTGGGGTTGCGCCAGGCGAGTTCCAGGAGCTTCTTCTCCTGCTCGCTGACGTAGCGCGTGTCGTCGTCGAAGCCGGGGTTGAAGATGACGTTCTCCGGGCTGGCCATGATGTTCAGGGCGGAGACGAGGCCGGGCGCGTTCGTGGTGCCGGTGTCCGTGCGGACCGGGTTGCCGCTGCCGTCGATCGTGTAGTCCTGGCCCAGTTCGCCGAAGTTCTTCTGCATGTACTCCACGGTTCCAAAGGGCGCCGAGAGGTAATCGATCAGGGCGAGCAGCTCGCGGATCTTGCCTTCCTCGGCCTTTTTGAACGGCGTGAAGCCCACCGTGCCGTAGCCCATGTCGTACGTCGGCTTGACCTTGCCGTCGGCGCTGAACGGAATGAGGATGTCGAACTTCGCGGTACGGCTCAGTGAACGGTAGCTGCGGATATCGTGCGGGCCCACCACCACCTGCGCGGCAACGCTGCCGTTGGCCACGCGGTTGCGGATGTCCGTGGCCTTGGAATCCGGGTAGAACACGCCGGCGGCGAACATCTTGGCCGTGAACTCGACACCCGCCATGTATTCGTCGGTTTCATACAGGTGGGTCAGCGTGCGGTCCTTGTTGACGGCCCAGCTGTTCGGGGCGCCGAACCATTCCGTGACCATGTGCAGGGCATTGATATAGGCCGGTTCAAGGGCGTACTTCTGCTCGCCGGGACGCGTCAGTTCCTTGGCCTTGTCCAGGAACTCGTCGGCGCTGGACGCTTCGAAGCCACCCACCTGCGCCCACATGTCGTGGTTGCCCAGGTACACCTGGCCGAACGGGGTGCTCGGGATGGGAGCGCCCCAGATCTTGCCGTTCACGACGGCGGTCTTCCAGGAATCCGGCTTCAGTGCGGCCAGGTTGGGGTACTCGAGCACGGCGTCGCCGGATAGGTACGGCGTGAGGTCCTGGAATTTGGCCTCCAGCATGGGGCCCACGTTGGGGATGCCCTGGTTTGGCGGTACCCACATCATGTCCGGGAGGTCGTTGCTGGCAAGGACGGTGGCAAACTTGGCCGGGTAGCCGTCTCCGATGTCTTCGGCAATCTGCAGCTCGAGGTCCCCGCCGAGCTTGGCGTTGAGGCGCTGCCAGAACGGGTTGTCCTTCAGGCCCGGGCTCATGGTGTCGAAGGTTTCCGTGAGGCCGGTGACCTTGCTCTTGAGCGGCGGGGTCTTCACGGACTGCACTGCGTTGGGCAGTTTGAAGTATCCGGCCTGCAGGCCCTGGGCGTTGCCGGCGATGTCCGGCGTCACGCCCGTGAACTCCTTGTAGGTGGGCAGCTTGACCGTGGCGGAGGCAGCGGCGCCCCCACCCCCGGAAGCTCCGCCGCCACCGCAGGCGGACAGGCCGACGGCGGTCACGGCCAGGCCGGCGAGGCCAAGGAAGCCGCGGCGGCTGAATCCAGCCTGTCCTGAGGTAGTGCTCTTCATGGCATAACCCTTTCTGGTGATCTTTGTTGGTTTCTGACGCGTGGGATTTTTGGTGGCCTAGCCCTTGACGGCGCCCGTGATGACGCCCTTGGCGAAGTGCTTCTGCAGGAAGGGGTAGACCATGAGGATGGGAACCAGGGCCACGACAACCACGGCCATTTGGATGGACTGCGGCGGCGGGGTGGTGGTAATGCCCAGTTGGTCGGCGGCACCGCTCCCCTGCACCACGAAGTTCCTCAGCAGCAACTGGATGGGCCACTTGCTGTGGTCGTTGATGTACAGCAGTGCGTTGAAGAACGAGTTCCAGAAGCCGACGGCGTAGAACAGGCCCACCACGGCAATCACTGCCTTGGACAAGGGCATGACGATCCGCCAGAGGATCTGCCAGTCATTGGCGCCGTCGATCCTGGCGCTCTCGATCAGTTCGCCGGGAATGTTCATGAAGAAGGACCGCATCACCACGAAGTTGAAGGCACCGAAAATGCCCGGCAGGATCAGCGACCACAACGAGTCCAGCAGGCCGAGTTGACGGATCATGAGGAAGGACGGGATCAGGCCCGGGGCAAACAGCAGGGTGAAAAGGACTGCGAGTACCACGGGACGGCCAAACAGGACCGAGCGGCTGGTGGCGTAGGCCATGGTGATGGTGACGAAGAGAGCCAGGATGGTGCCAACCACGGTGATCAGGGCGCTCACGCCCAGGGATTGCAGCACCATGGGGCCTTTGAAGATGGTGGCGTAGGCCTCCAGCGTGGGACGTTCCGGCCAGAGGACAAAGCCGCCGGCCTTGACCAGCTGCTCGTTGTCCGCGAGGGACGTCGAGACCACCAGCAGGATGGGTGCCAGGATGGACAGGCTGAAGGCCACCAGGACCACCGACTTGACGGTCTGGTAGAGCGCGGAAGGGCGTTCCTTCCAGACCGGACGCTTGGGGTTGTAGCTCAGCTCGCGCGGTTTGCGGGTGAAAAGTGTTGTTGCCATGGGGGTTCTCCTTGTTCGGCCGCCGCTGGGGCTAGCCGACCTTTCGAGCAAAGATTCCGTCTTCGCCAAAGCGGTGTGCCAACTTGTTCGCGCCATAGATCAGCAGCATGCTGACCACGCCCTTAGCCAAGCCCGCAGCGGCACCCGAACTCCAGCCGCCACCCACAACGCCGGTGTAATAGGTGAACGTGTCCAGGACTTCCGCGGCCCCTGCGCCCACGGCGTCGCGCTGCAGGATGAATTGCTCGAAGCCCACGGAGAGGATGTCGCCGATGCGCAGGATCAGGAGCAGGACGATCACGGGACGCAGGCCGGGCAGGGTGATGTGCCACATGCGGCGCCACCGTCCGGCACCGTCCGCCGCTGCCGCCTCATAGAGCGAAGCGTCGATGCTCGCCAAGGCGGCGAGGAAGATGATCATGGCCCAGCCGGCGTCCTTCCAGATCATCTGGACCACCACCAGCACAGGGAATGTCTCGGAGTTGGTCATGAACGGGATGGGATCCATGCCCCAGTCCCGGAGCAGGTTGTTCACGAAGCCGGCACCGCCCAGCATCTGCTGGAAGAAGGCGATCACCAGGACCCAGGAAAGGAAGTGGGGCAGGTAGGCAATGCTCTGGAAGACCTGCCGGACCCTGGTGCTGATCAGGGAATCGACGATCAGGGCCAGGACCAGCGGAACCGGGAACAGGAACACCAACTGCCAGGCCGCCAGGTACAGCGTGTTCCAGAACGCGTGGATGAAGTCCGGGTTGGCGAAGAGGTCCACGAAGTTCTGCCAGCCCACCCAGAGGCTGTCCCCGATGCCCAGGTAGGGCTGGTAGTCCTGGAAGGCGATGACGTTGCCCAGGATGGGGATGTAGAAGAAGAGCAACAGGAAGGCGATGCCCGGAACCATCATCAGGAGCATCTGCTTGTCCCGCTTCAAGCGCGAGCGGAAGCTCTGGCTGGGCGGCTTGGTGCCCTTGCCTTTCCGGGAGCCGGACACTGGCGCTTTGGCGCCCTCCCGAGCCGGGACACGGCTGGCTTCGGGCAATGCCGGAGCCTGTTCCGTTGTCGAGTTCATGCTGTCTCCTCAAGTGCCGAGTGTGATTCAAGCCACGTTCGTTAACCGTTTAACAAACCATAAGTGACTCGTACCGCATTTGCAAGATCATGATTGAAACTGCGCCTAGAAATCAGTTTTCATCATTTTGAGGGACAAAGAGCGCCAGTAAGATGGATGAGGGGCGAACACGACGAACGGCTTCGCACGTGAGGAAAGAGCGGGAATGGCAGGATGCTGCAGTCCGGGCGGAACCGCCCGGGAAGGTTCGACGCCGGGGCTGGCGCCGCCACAGCGCGCGGCGGACGGACACCCCACGCCGCCGACCGGCGTCGTGCGTTCCGCCCAAGGTCCCACACCCGAACGTGCGGCCGCGCAGGCCGGTTCCAACGATGTCACCGTCCCGGCCGGGACGTTCGCCATGGGCGACCCCTTCAACGAAGGCTATGCGGACGACGGCGAGTCTCCCGTACATAAAGTGGGAGTCGGGGCCTTCCTCATCAGCGCCACCACCGTCACGAACCAGGAGTTTGCGGCTTTCGTCGATGCCACCGGCTACCGGACCGAATCGGAAAGCTTCGGAACCTCGCCCGTCTTCCACCTGGCGGTCCAGGCAGAGCCGAAGGACATCCTCAACCGGGTCACCAACGTCCCGTGGTGGCTCAACGTCCGCGGCGCCAACTGGGCACACCCGGCCGGACCGCTCTCCCACTGGAGCGAAATTCCCGACCACCCGGTGACCCACGTTTCCTACAACGATGCCTTGGCCTACTGCGCCTGGGCCGGCCGACGGCTCCCTACTGAAGCCGAATGGGAGTACGCGGCCCGTGGCGGAGCGGAAGGCCTGCGCTACCCGTGGGGCAACGGGCTCCATAGCTCCGGCGAAGGGGAATCCCGCCACAACTGCAACATCTGGCAGGGTCAATTCCCCGTGCGCAATGACGTGGAGGACGGCTTCCTGACCACCGCACCCGCCCGCTGGTTCGCCCCGAACGGCTACGGTTTGTACCAGACCAGCGGCAATGTGTGGGAGTGGTGCAGCGACTGGTTCCTGCCCAAGTACTACGCAACATGCCTGGCCAACGGCATGGTGCAGGATCCGCAGGGACCCACGGTGGGGAGGGGACGCGTGATGCGCGGCGGCTCCTACCTATGCCACGACTCCTACTGCAACCGGTACCGGTTGGCGGCGCGCAGTTCGAACACGCCGGATTCGGCCAGCGCCAACCTTGGCTTCAGGACCGTGGCGCTCTAAAAAAAGCAGGCCGCAGACAAAGTCTGCGGCCTGCTTCTTATGGAGGCGTTCCTAGCCCTGTACCCCGAGCTTCTCGAGGATCAGTTCGCGGACACGTCCGGCGTCGGCCTGGCCACGCGTGGCCTTCATGACGCCGCCGACAATGGCACCAATGGCCTGGACCTTGCCGCCGCGGATCTTCTCCGCAACGTCCGGCTGGGCAGCCAGGGCGGCATCGATGGCTTCCAGGAGCGGGCCGTCGTCGGAAACCACCGCGAGGCCGCGCTTCTGGATGATCTCCTCCGGGGTTCCTTCACCGGCGAGGACGCCGTCCAGGACCTGGGAGGCCATCTTGTTGTTGATCTTGCCGCCTTCAACCAACTTGTTGAGTTCGACGATCAACTCCGGCGTGACACCGAGTTCGGCGGGCTCGACTTCGGCGGTCTTGGCACGGCCAACAACCTCACCCATCCACCACTTACGGGCGACATCTGCGCTGGCACCGGCAGCAACAGTCTCCTCGATGGAGTCCATGACGCCGGCGTTCACCACGTCGCGGAACTCGAGGTCCGAATAGCCCCAGGCTTCCTTGAGGCGCTTGCGGCGCTCCGCGGGCGGCTCGGGCAAGGTGGCGCGCAGCTCCTCAACCCATTCACGCGAGGCAACCACGGGAACCAGGTCCGGTTCAGGGAAGTAGCGGTAATCGTCGGCGTCGGACTTGGGCCGCCCGGACGTCGTGGAACGCGTGTCCTCGTGCCAGTGGCGCGTTTCCTGGACAATCGGGTTACCGGAATCCAAAACGGCTGCATGGCGCTGGATCTCGTAGCGGACTGCGTGCTCAACGGCGCGCAACGAGTTCACGTTCTTGGTCTCGGACCGGATGCCGAAGCGCTCCTGCCCGTGCGGACGAAGGGAGACGTTTGCGTCGCAGCGGACATTTCCACGTTCCATGCGGGCATCGGAAACGCCCAGGTTCTTCACGATTTCACGGATCGCCGCAACATACGCCTTGGCCAGTTCCGGTGCCCGGCTGCCCGCGCCCTCGATCGGCTTGGTGACGATTTCCACCAGCGGAACGCCGGAACGGTTGTAGTCCACCAGCGAGTAGTCGGCACCCTGGATGCGGCCCGCGGCGCCACCCATGTGGGTCAGCTTGCCGGCGTCCTCTTCCATGTGCGCGCGCTCGATCTCTACGCGGAAAACCGTGCCGTCTTCCAGCTCGATGTCCAAATAGCCGTCGTAGGCGATCGGCTCGTCGTACTGGGAGGTCTGGAAGTTCTTGGGGGTGTCCGGGTAGAAGTAGTTCTTCCGGGCGAAGCGGCAGGACTCGGCGATCTTGCAGTTCAAGGCCAAGCCGATCTTGATGGAGGACTCCACGGCCGTCTTGTTGACCACGGGAAGAACGCCGGGCATGCCCAGGTCAACCTCGTTGACGTTGGTGTTGGGCTCGTCGCCGAAGACGTTCGGAGCTGAGGAGAACATCTTGGTCTTGGTGTTGAGCTCCACATGGACCTCGAACCCCAGGACGGGATCGTACTTCTCCATGGCTTCTTCGAAGCTCAGGGTTGCGTCGACGGACATTAGTTGGAACCTCCGGCGGTGGTGGAAGCAGAACCCAAGACAGGTGCCTGTGCGAGCATCGGGCCGCCCCACTTCTCTTCAAGGATGGACTCAAGGACGGCACCCACGCGGTACAGGCGGGCGTCTTCGCGGGCAGGCGCCAGGAGCTGGATGCCCACGGGAAGGCCGTCCTCGTCTGCCAGGCCGCCGGGAAGGGACAGGCCCGGGATGCCGGCGAGGTTGGCGGGAATCGTGGCGACGTCGTTGAGGTACATGGCCAGCGGATCGTCCAGCTTCTCCCCCAACTTGAACGCCGTGGTAGGCGCGGTGGGCGAGATCAGGACATCGGCCTGCGCGAAGGCGGCGTCGAAGTCGCGCTGGATCAGCGTACGGACCTTCTGGGCCGAGCCGTAGTAGGCGTCGTAGTACCCGGCGCTCAGGGCGTAGGTGCCCAGGATGATGCGGCGCTTGGCTTCGTCGCCGAAACCGGCGGCGCGGGTTGCGGCCATGACACGTTCGATGGTCATGGGGCCGTCCTTGGGGAGGACCCGCAAGCCGTACCGGACGCCGTCGAACTTGGCCAGGTTGCTGGACACCTCGGACGGCATGATCAGGTAGTAGGCGCCCAGGGCGTACTTGAGGTTGGGGCAGGAAACCTCCACGATTTCCGCACCGGCGTCCTTGAGGATCTCAAGGGACTCGTTGAAGCGGTTCTCGACCCCGGCTTGGTAGCCCTCGCCGTGCAGTTCCTTGATAATGCCGATCTTGAGCCCGGCAACGTTGCCCAGGCGGGCGGCGGCAACCAGGTTGGTGAAGGGATCAGTCAGGGACGTGGAGTCGAAGGGATCGTGTCCGCCAATGACTTCCTGCAGCAGCGCGGAGTCAAGGACGGTCCGGGAAACCGGCCCGATCTGGTCCAGCGACGACGCCATCGCGATGGCACCATAACGGGACACGGCACCGTAGGTGGGCTTCACGCCCACCGTTCCGGTGACGGCACCTGGCTGGCGGATGGAGCCACCGGTGTCCGTGCCGAGGGCCAGCGGAGCTTCGAATGCGGCGACGGCGGCAGCGGAGCCACCGCCGGAACCGCCGGGGATGCGGTCCAGGTCCCACGGGTTGCGGGTGGGACCGAACGCCGAGTGCTCCGTGGACGAACCCATGGCGAACTCGTCAAGGTTGGTCTTGCCCAGGATGGGCATCTTCGCGGCGCGGAGCTTCTTGATGACCGTCGCGTCGTAGGGGCTGTGCCACCCTTCGAGGATCTTGGAGCCGGCGGTGGTCGGCTGGCCGATGGTGACGATCAGGTCCTTGACCGCGATAGGCACGCCAGCGAGCTGGTGCAGGTCCTCGCTGCCTGCCGCACGGGCGGCATCAACCTCGGCTGCGACGGACAGGGCTTCTTCCGTGTTGACGTGCAGGAACGCGTTGACCTGGCCGTCGACGTCGGCGATCCGGTCAAGGTGCGCCTGGGTAACCTCGACGGCGGATACCTCGCGGGCGGCCAGCTTGGCGGCGAGATCGGCAGCGGAGTGGTGGATGAGTTCGTTCTTCAGTTCAGTCATGGTGTTAGTCCTCATCCAAAATTGCCGGAACCTTGAAACGGTCCTCGGCAGCGTCAGGGGCGCCGGACAATGCCTGCTCGGCCGTGAACGTGTGGCCCACAACGTCCTCGCGGAACACGTTGGTCAACGGAATCGGGTGGGACGTGGCCGGGACGTCATCCCCGGCGGCTTCGCTGACGGACTTCACCGAATCCACAATGACGGCAAGCTCGCCGGCCATCCTGTCCAGCTCTTCGGCACTCATTTCAATGTGAGCCAGACGCGCAAGATGCGCGACGTCGTCACGGTTGATCGCAGCCATGGATCTCCCCTGCAAAGTTCAAATGGTTTTCCGGACCAGTCTACTTGGCCGGGCTGCCCTTCACCTGCCGTGCAGCCGTCAGCGGCCGTCAGCAGCCGTGCGGATGGTGGCGGTCCTGCCCGCAGGCAAGGACCCTGACTCGGGAAGTTCCCAGATTCGGTGCGTAGCATAGACAGCTTCTTACCCCGAGGAAAGGCCCGCGACGTGCAAGGTCGCCACAATATCCCTGACCACAACCCCTCAGAACCCACGCTTTACCCAGGCCAAGGAAGCCTCGCCGAAGGCAGCCTGGGCTCGCCGACGCGCAAGCGTCGCCGCTGGCTCAGGGTGGGCATCCTGGTGGTTGCCGCAGTGCTGGTGGGCGTCCTGTGCTTCGGCGGTTACTGGCTCTGGCGCCTGCAATCGAACATCTCCACCGGTTCCCTGGGCGCGGGTGGCACCCGGACCGAAGGCGCCGTGGACGACCGGAAGGACCGGCTCCAGATCCTGGTCCTGGGCAGCGATACCCGCAGCGGCAAGAACAGCCAGTACGGCACGGCCGACCAATCCTCCGGCTATGGGCAGTCGGACGTCATGATGCTGGTGGACATTTCAGCGGACAACCAGAACGTCAACGTCATCAGCTTCCCCCGGGACCTGCTGGTGGACGTCCCGGAGTGCACGGACCAGGAAACCAAGCAGCAGCACGCCGCGCGCGAGGGCGTGATGATCAACAGCGCCATGGCCGAGGCCGGCATCGGGTGCGCCGTGGACACGGTGAGCAAACTGACAGGACTCGAGGTAGACCACTTCATGATGGCCGACTTCAACGCGGTCAAAGAACTCTCCACCACGGTTGGCGGCGTGGACGTATGCGTCAACTCGGCCGTCAACGATCCCGATTCCGGTCTTAAGCTCCCGGAGGGAACCTCGCAGGTGCAGGGCGACCAGGCGCTGGCTTTCCTCCGGACCCGGCATGCCTTTGCCGATGGCGGGGACCTGGGCCGCATCCAGGCCCAGCAGGCATTCCTCGGTTCGCTGACCCGCAAGCTCAAGTCCGAGGGAACCCTCAGCAACCCGCAGAAGGTGCTGGATATCGCAGACACCATGACCAAGAACCTGACCGTGGACAAAGGTTTGGCTTCGGTTCCATCCTTGCTGACCATCGCGGACCGGCTCAAGAACATCGACCCTGCGAAGGTCAATTTCATCACCGTCCCTACGGTTCCGGCGCCCTCTGATCCCAACCGGCTGTCCTTGGACGAACCCGCGGCAGGAAACCTCTTCTCGGCCCTGCAGAACAGCGCGGACCTCAGCAAGGGTGCCCCGGCGCAGGCCGACCAGTCCACGGCGCCCGCCACGTCTTCGTATGACAAGTCCCTCCAACCGGTCTCGGTGGCCAACGGCACCAACGTGGCAGGCCGCAGCAACGCCATCGCGGAAACGCTCACGACGGCCGGCTTCACCCAGATCACCAAGCTCGAGGCCCAGGCGGTACCCACCACCGTGGTCTACTATCAGTCCGGTTTTGAGGACGTGGCCGCGGACGTCGCCGCGATGTTCGGTTTGCCGGCAAGCAGCATCCAACCCGCCTCAGCCATCCAAGGCGTCCAGATTTACGCGGGCGAGGACTTTGCGTCAGGCGCCAAGCCCACCCCGGCGCCCGCCCAAGGGAACGTTGCTGCACAAACAGCAAATGACCAGACCTGCCAGGCGACGAACCCGGCAGGCTGATCATTTGCGGTAACGGCGGAACTTTTAGCCGATGCCGATGGCTCCCGTCAGGACACCGACCGCCAGCATCACCAGCGAGATGACCGCGGTGCGCCACAGGACCTTCTTGTGGTGGTCGCCCAGGTCCACCTTGGCCAGGGAGACCAGCAGGAGGATGGCCGGGACCAAGGGGCTCTGCAGGTGGAACGGCTGGCCGGTGATGGAAGCGCGGGCCATGTCCGCTGCGCCAACACCGTAGTGTGCGGCGGTCTCGCTAAGGACGGGAAGGACGCCGAAGTAGAAGGCATCGTTGCTCATGAAGAACGTCATGGGGATGCTGAGCACGCCGGTGATCACTGCCATGAACGGTCCCATGTCCGCGGGGATGATCTGGACGAGCCACTCGGACATGGCCTTGACCATGCCGGTGCCATTCAGTACACCCGTGAGGACTGCGGCTGCCATCACCATGCTGACCACTGCCACGATGGACGGCGCATGCGCGATCAACTGGGCGCCCTGGTCCTTGACCTTGGGGAAGTTCACCAGGAGTGCAACGGCCGAGCCCACCATGAAGACGAACGGCAGCGGGATGATGTTGGCTACCAGGGTCACCATCACCGCGACGGTCAGGGCCAGGTTGAACCAGAAAAGCTTGGGGCGCAGCGTGGAGCGGTTGGGATCCAGTGCGGTGTCCGCCATGGCGGTGTCGTGCTCGTCAACCAGTTCTTCGGTGCGTTCCAGGACCACGACGCCGGAGCCTCCGCCGGTGCCCGGCTCACCCGCCGTCGGGGTTGAGCCGGTGCGGCCAAAGCGGGAGCTGCCCTTGCCCGAACCCGAGCCCGAACCCGAGCCCGAACCGCCGGCGACACTGCCGCCGCGGCCGTTACCGCCGTCGAACGCGTCAGCCGGATCGGCGACCTCGCCCCAGATCTCCGGAGCGGTGGCGCGGAGGCGGTTGCGCTCCTGCAGGCCGAGCAGCCAGGAGAAGACCAGGACGACGATCAGGCCAACAATCAGGGACGGGACCATCGGGACGAAGACGTCGTTGACGTCCAGGTGCAGGGCCGTTGCGGCGCGGGCTGTGGGGCCGCCCCACGGCAGGATGTTCATGGTGCCGTTGGCGAGGCCTGCCACACAGGTGAGGACGACGGGGCTCATCTTGAGGCGCAGGTAGACCGGAAGCATCGCGGCCGTCGTGAGGATGAACGTGGTGGAGCCGTCACCGTCGAGGGAAACAGCGGCGGCGAGGATCGCCGTGCCGAGGACCACCTTGGCGGGGTCGTTACCGAGCTTGCGCAGGATGAACTTCACCAAGGGGTCGAAGAGTCCGACGTCGATCATGAGGCCGAAGTAGATGATCGCGAACATGAGGAGCGCGGCCGTGGACGTCATGGACTTCATCGAATCCATGACCATGGGTCCGATGCCGAGCCCGGCTCCGGCGAAGAGGCCGAAGATGGTGGGGACGATGATCAGCGCCAGGACTGGCGTCAGTTTTTTGGTCATGATCAGGACCATGAATACCGCAATCATTGCGAATCCAAGCAAAACCAGCACGGCCGGCTCCTTACTACTGTGATGGCAACACTTCGGTGTGATGCGCACTACAAACCGTAGGGTGGCCTCCGTCACGCAGTGAGGTTTGTGGGTATTGATGGGAATACTGCTCGTTGCGAACGTTTTGCGCATTGTGCTCAGTGATTCAATGGAACAGGAGGAAAGGAGTAAAGGTGCCCCGCAACAGCCGGATCAGTATGCGCTTCTCCACCCAGACACTCCTCCTCCAGCTCGGCGTCGTACTCCTGGTGGTTCTCCTCAGCGGAGCCGTCCACGCCTGGCTGGTCTACGACCGCATCGGCACGGAAGCCGAGAACCAGGCGCTGACCCTGGCCCGGACTGTGGCAGCTGATCCCGATGTCAGATCCGACGTCCAGGAAATCAGCAAGGAAGAAGGCACCCCTCCCCCGGCGGTACTCGCTGCCGGTCCCCTGCAGGAGGCCGCCGAAGCCGCCCGGATCCGGACCGGCGCCCTGTTCGTGGTGATCACCGACGAAACCGGATTGCGGCTGGCCCACCCCGAGACGGCCAGGCTGGGCGAGCGGGTGAGCACGGATCCGTCAGTTGCCTTGGGCGGCCAGGAAATCACCACCCGCAACACAGGAACACTCGGCCCGTCCGCCGGCGCGAAGGTGCCGATCTACGCGCCGGGGACTCCCGAGGGTGCCGGTACCTCCAACGGTGCGATCGTGGGCGAGGTGAGCGTGGGCTACTCCATGGAATCCCTGAGCCAAAGCCTGGCCCGGGACATCGTGCCCATTGCCCTGACGGCGGGTGGTGCCCTGCTGGCCGGCGTCCTGGCCTCGTTCCTGCTCCGCCACCGGTTGCAGCGGCTCACCCTCGGACTGGAACCGGAAGAAATCAGCACCTTGGTCCACGACCAAGTGGCAGTCCTGCAGGGCGTGGACGACGGCGTGATCGGCATTGCCGCCGACGGCCGGATTTCGGTGTTCAACGCGGCCGCTTCCCGGCTCCTGGACGTTCCCGATGCCACAGGCCAGGACTGGGCCACCGCTCCGGTGCCGGAGCAGCTCAAAAAGCTCACCCGTCCGGCAGCCCAGGACGCGGAGGCCGTGGAAGTGGTGGCCGGCGGGCGCGTGCTGGTGGCCAGCGCGCGCAAGGCCTGGCACCGCAAGGAGGACCTCGGCTGGGTGGTCATGCTCCGTGACCGTACCGAGCTCCAGCAATTGACCCGCCAGCTCGACGCCGTGGGAACCATGTCAACGGCCCTGCGCGCCCAGCGCCACGAGTTCGCCAACCAACTCCACACCATCGCGGGGTTCATGAGCATCGGACAGCACGAGCAAGCCAAGGAATACCTGGCCCGCATCTCGGCCACCGGCCCACTGAAGTTCCCGGTGGAGCAGGGCGAACTGCTTCAGGACACGTACTTGCAGGCCTTCGTGGGCGCCAAGAGCGTGGAGGCGTCCGAGCGCGGCGTGGCGTTGCGCATCGGCCCCGAAACCCTGGTCCGCGGCCATGTGGCCGACCCCCAGGACGTCACCACTGTCCTGGGCAACCTGATTGACAACGCCGTGAACGCCGCCGTCGCCGGCTCAGCGACGGAACGCTGGGTGGAGGTTGAACTCCTGGACGATTCAGCGAGCGACGGCGGCACCCTCCACATCGTGGTGGGAGACTCGGGCGACGGTTTGGGCAGTATCGAACCGGAGGACGTGTTTGCGGAAGGATTTACGACGGCGGACCATCCGGCGCGTCCGGGCGCCGGCCAGGGCCTGGGCCTGGCTTTGGTACGCCAACTTGCCCGGCGCCGGGGTGGTGACGTCCGGGTGCTCGAAGCCGGCAGCACGGGAGGTCCAGGCGCGGTTTTCATGGCGTCCGTACCGGGCGTGATGGACGTGGCGGGCGAACAGGCAGACGAGAGGAAGGACAGCAGTGGCTGAGGACTTGAGGGTGCTGATCGTGGATGACGACTTCCACGTGGCCAGGCTGCATGCGGCCTACGTCGATTCCGTGGCGGGTTTCATGGCCCTGACCCCTGCAGGCTCCGTGTCCCAGGCGCTGCAGGCCATCCACAGCCTGCGGCCGGACCTGGTGCTGTTGGACGTCTACCTGCCCGACGGCTCGGGCCTGGACCTGTTGGGCCAACTCGATGTTGACGCAGTGATGCTGACCGCGGCCTCCGATGCCCAATCCATCAGGGTAGCGTTCCGCCGCGGCGCGCTCGGCTATCTGTTGAAGCCCTTCACCGCCGAGTCCCTGTCACAGCAGCTCAGGTCCTATGCGCGGTACCGCCGTATCCTGGGCCAGCAACCCAGTGTGGACCAGGGCAGCATCGAAAGGGCCAAGCGGGCCCTCATACCCGGCGACGTGACGCCGTCGGCCAAGCCGCGATCGGCGACCGAAGCGGCCGTGCTGGAGTCGCTGGTGGCGGGTGAGCAGTACTCCGCAGCGGAAGTCGCGGACAGGGTGGGCGTCTCCCGGGCCACAGCGCAAAGGTACCTGTCCTCGCTCGCGGACGATGGCGCCGTCGAAATCCAACTGCGCTACGGAACCACGGGCCGCCCGGAACACCGCTACGGCATCCCGGGCTAACCCAAGTAGGTCGCACTTGTGCGCGTTTTGATGCGTCAAAACGCGCACAAGTGCGACCCAGTTGGGTGCCTACGCGGACTTCTGCGCCACGAGCTCGATCTCCACGAGCATCTGCGGATCGAGGAACGGCAGCACGTGCACCAGGGAGAGGGTGGGACGGATCTCGCCGAAGACTTCGCCGTGCGCGCGGCCGGCGTCTTCCCACTTGCTGATGTCCGTCAGGTACAGCTTGGACTGGACCACGTCCTCGTAAGAGAAGCCGGCTTCTTCCAGGACAGCGCCGAGCTTTTCCAGGATGTACTTGGTCTGCGAGTAGAAGTCATCGCCAACGATGCCGTCGGGCCCGGAGGCAGCCGTCGCCGAAATGAAGAGGGTGTTGTCCACCTGGACCGCACGGGAGTAGCCGAGGGTCTGTTCCCAGACCGAGCCCGAGCCGAATGTCTTGCGCATGCCGCGCCTTTCCTGTCGCTTCCCGGCCTGGTGCCGGGATTCCGAGGAAAACTTTAGGGCTGCTGCAGCCCAAGCCTGTAAACGAACAGCTTTATGTCGGTCCCGGGAACGAACCAGTCCCGCTCGGGCGCACGGTCGAAGCCGGTCCGCTGGTACAACGCGTTGGCGCTTTCCCACGTGGCACCGGTGGTCAGGCACACGGCGTCGATGCCTTCGGTCGCCTGGGCCTGCTCGACGACGGCCTGCACCAGGGCGCGCCCGGCACCTGAACGCTGGACTGCCGGGTCCACCACGAGGGTCCGCAGTTCCAGCTCGCCTTCCAGTCCGATGTCGGAGAAACCCCCGCCGGCCGGGGCGGCCGTGACCGATCCGATGATCCGGCCGTCGCGCTCGGCCACCAGGATGTCGGCGTGTTTCGCCCGGCCCGCTACGTTCTGCAGTTCCAACAGGTAGGGGTGGTCGGCGCTGCCGTAGTAGCCCGCTGTGACATAAGAGTCCAGCGTGATCCGGGCAACGGCGTCGTAGTCTTCGGGCAGGGCGGGGCGGACGGTAATCGGCGAAAGCACCTGTCAATGGTAGGGGTAACCGGGAGTTGCATTGTGCGAAACGGCCGTTTCCGTGACCGAACTATCAGTCTTATCCGGCGTTTTGTGTTGCTCCGCGTGGCCCCGGGTTGAGTTGCGTTGCGCTCAGTGAAGCCGGATTTCCTGCCGTTGCGGGCTGTTTCACAAAGCTGGCGCGGGGCATTCAGCCCGTGCTTGAGTTGCCACACGGATCAACCGCAGCATCCCCGGAAAACGAACAGGAGGAACGATGCTCCAGGCCCACTTCAGCATGACGCCGGCGCACTCCTGCTGTCCGCCCTGCCTTCAGCCCTAAGCGCTCTGCACCGCTGCCGCCCGAGGTCCCCTACCGGCCGGGCCTGGCAGACCCCCGCACCTGAAAGGCCTTCCATGTCATCCGCGTTTCCCCGCGCCCAAAAACACCCCAACCGACGCCAGGTCCTCGGTGGCTTCCTTGCCCTCCCTGCCATCGCCTTCATCACGGCCTGCAATGCCACGGCTACCGCAGGCACCCAAGCCACCCAGGCAGCCCAGGTCACCACGCCGCTGGCAACGACCGTGCCGGCAGGGACAACCCTGGTGGTTGGCGATCCCACCGTCCAGGTAGCCCTGGAATTGTCCGGCCTGGACAAGAAGCTCAGCTTTCCCGTGAAGTTCGCCAATATCTCCGGAGGCCCGGCCACTACCGAAGCCTTCCGCGCCAATGCGCTGGACGTCGGTTCGGTAGCCGACATCCCGCCCATCCATGCCACGTGGACCGGCCTGGACGTCCGCATCATCGCCAGCGTGTTCCGCCAGGACGCAGTCAACCACCCGCTCTACGAACTGGGCATCGCGCCCGGCGCCGGAATCACGGACCTGCAAGGGCTGCGTGGGAAGAAGATCGCCTACAGCCCGGGGCAGGCCCAGGGTGCCTTGGTGCTCCGGGTGCTTGAGAAAGCCGGGTTGCAGCAAAGCGACGTGAAACTCGTTGAACTGCCCAGCACCGGAGACGCCTACTCCACAGCCCTCTCCAGCAAGCAGGTGGACGCCGCGCCGCTGGGCGGAGTCCAGATCAAGCGCTACCTGGCCAAGTACGGCGCCGACGGCGGAACGACGCTCCGGCACGGACTCCGCGACGACCCAGGGCACCTTTACTCCCCCGCCAAGGTCCTGGACGACCCGGCCAAAGCTGCAGCACTCGCCGAATACGTGGGGCTGTGGGGCCAGGCCCAGCGCTGGATCCAGGACCACCCCAAGGAATGGCTGGAGGGGTACTACGTGAAGAACCAGGGCCTCTCCGCGGAAGACGGCCAGTACCTGATCGACTCGGCCGGAGTGCGCGAGTTGCCCACGTCCTGGTCCGAGGCCATCGCCCGCCACCAGCAGACCATCGACCTGTTGGCCCGCGAACAGAAGAAACCCCAGCTGGACGCCGCCAAACTCTACGACCTTCGTTTCGAGGCCATCGGCGGAACCGCGTACGCAGCCGAGGGAGGTACCGCATGACCACCACGGCTGCTGCCCGCCGTTCTTCCTTCCGCACCACCGCAACGCCCGACGACGGCACCCGGCCTGGTCCCGTCGTCGCGCCTCATCTGGACCCGGCGCTTGCCGGCCGGCCTGACATCAGGCCGGGCACCCGCCGGCTTGGCCCCGGCCCGCGGCGCCGCTTCGCCGGACTCGTGGGACCGGCAGCGTTGGTCCTGCTCTGGGTGGTCGCCTCGGCCACGGGCCTGTTGGATCCGCGGATCCTCTCCGAACCGTGGACCGTGGTGGGCACTGCCGGTGAACTCATTGCCGATGGCCGCCTCCAGGAACACCTCGCCATCTCCGCACAGCGGGCCGGGCTCGGCTTGTTCTTCGGAATCGTCGTGGGCGCAGTGCTGGCGTTGGTGGCCGGACTCAGCCGGGTGGGTGAATCACTGATCGACGGTCCCGTGCAGATCAAGCGCGCCATTCCCGGCCTGGCGCTCATTCCGCTGCTGATCCTCTGGTTCGGCATCGACGAAACAATGAAGGTCCTCACCATCACCTTGGGCGTGTTCGTCCCGATCTACCTGCAGACCCACGCCGGACTGCGCGGCATCGATCTGCGGTACGTCGAACTGGCCCAAACAGTGGGACTTAGCCGGGCAGGGTTCCTGCGCAGGGTGGTCCTGCCTGGCGCGCTTCCCGGGTTCTTCCTGGGCCTGCGCTTCGCGGTCACCGGCGCCTGGGTGTCCCTGGTGGTGGTGGAGCAGATCAATTCCACCAGCGGCATCGGCTACATGATGGAGCTCGCCCGCACCTACGGCCAAACCAACATCATCGTCCTGGGACTGGCTGTCTACGGCATCCTCGGACTCCTCTCAGACGCAGCCGTCCGGCTCCTGGAACGAAAGGCCTTGTCATGGCAGCGAACACTGGCGGGCTAGACCTCGCCGCTCCTCCCACCCGGGAGGTTTCCGTCCGCAACCTCATCCGCAGCTTCGGACCGAAGGGAGTCCTCAACGGCGTAGACCTGGACATTGCTCCGGGCGAGTTCGTGGCCCTCCTGGGACCCAGCGGCTGCGGTAAGAGCACCCTCTTGCGTGCCCTCGCCGGACTGGACCGGGACGTCCGCGGAAGCGGCGTGGTCCAGGTTCCCGAACAAGTGTCCGTGGTGTTCCAGGATTCGCGGCTGCTGCCGTGGGACACCGTCCTGGGCAACGTCACCTTGGGCTTGCGCGATCACGACGCCGATGTCCGCGGCCGCCGCGCACTCGCCGAAGTGGGACTCGCCGGACGCGAAAAGGCATGGCCGCACCAGCTCTCCGGGGGCGAACAGCAACGCGTGGCCTTGGCACGGTCGCTGGTCCGTGAGCCCCGGCTGCTGCTGGCCGACGAACCCTTCGGGGCCTTGGACGCGCTCACCCGTTTGAAGATGCATGCCCTGTTGAAGGACCTGGTTGCCGCCCATCGTCCTGCCGTCCTGCTGGTCACCCATGACGTGGATGAAGCCATCACCCTCGCCGACCGCGTCATCGTGCTCCAGGACGGCCGGGTGGCCCTCGAGCGGGTCACCGGTTCCCGCGAGGCCGGTCCCGCCGTCGAACATTCCACCCTCCGAACCGAACTGCTGCGCGCCCTCGGCGTCACAGCCGCCGCCTGAATCCCAACCCGCAAAGGAAACAACCATGACTACCCCGCCACGCCACCTCCACCTCAACGCCTTCCTCATGAGCACCGGCCACCACGAAGCGTCCTGGCGGCTCACGGAAAGCGATCCCTTCTCCTCCACCAGGATCGAGCACTACCAGCACCTGGCCCGGACCGCCGAACGGGGCAAGCTGGACTCCATCTTTTTCGCCGACTCACCCGTGCTCTTCGGCGAAGTGGGCCGGCGGCCCGTCGGCAAGCTGGAACCCACTGTCCTGCTCACGGCCATCGCAGCAGCAACGCAGAAGATCGGCCTGATCGCCACCGCTTCCACTACCTATAACGAGCCCTTCAACCTCGCCCGCCGTTTCGCTTCGGTGGACTGGGTCAGCGGCGGACGTGCGGGGTGGAACGTCGTGACCACAGCCGGACCGGATGCCGCCCGGAACTTCGGCGTGGACGACCAGCCCGCCCACGCTGTCCGCTACGAACGGGCCGCGGAATTCCTTGAGGTTGCGCAGAAGCTCTGGGACAGCTGGGAAGACGACGCCATCCTGGCCGACAAAGCGGAGGGCGTGTGGGGAGATTCCACCAAGATCCGCGCCATTGAGCACGTGGGCAAGCACTTCCGCGTCCGCGGACCGCTCAACGTCCCGCGTTCCCCGCAGGGCCACCCGTTGATCGTGCAGGCCGGATCATCGAATGACGGCAAGAAGCTCGCCGCTCAGTACGCCGAAGCCGTGTTCACCGCCCACCAGACCCTGGCCGACGCGCAGGCGTTCTACGCGGATCTCAAGGCCAGGACCGCTGCGACGGGAAGGAACCCGGAGGGCATCAAGATCCTCCCTGGCATTGTTCCGGTGATCGGTTCCACCGAAGCCCAAGCCCTCAAGCTGGAGCGCGAACTGGACGAGCTGATCAAGCCCGAGTACGCCCGGGAACAACTGGCCAAGACCCTGCGCCTCTCGCCTGAAGATCTCCCGCTGGACCGCCAGTTGCCCGCCGACCTCCCCTCCGAAGACGAGATCGAGGGAGCCAAGAGCCGATACACGCTGATCGTGGAGCTCGCCCGGCGCGAGCAGCTCACGGTCCGCCAGCTCATCGGGCGCCTTGGCGGCGGCCGCGGCCACCGGACGTTCTCCGGCACCCCCGAACAGGTTGCGGACGCCATCCAGGACTGGTTCGACGCCGGTGCCGCCGACGGCTTCAACATCATGCCGCCGGTGCTGCCCTCCGGATTGGAGGTGTTCGTGGACCAGGTGGTGCCCATCCTCCAGCAGCGCGGCCTGTTCCGGACCGAGTACACGGCATCCACGCTGCGCGGCCACTACGGACTGGAACGGCCGGAGAACCGGTTCGCGGACGCCGAGGCACGGGAACTGACCTCCATCGGTTCTGCCTTCTAGCGTTTAGGCCAGCTCCACAGGGGACCCTCCAGCGACCCCAGTCCCCTGATCCGGGTCTCCCCGAGGTCCTTGTAAAGCTCGTGCTCCTGCGCGGCGCCGCTCTCCCGCAGGGCGTCAAGTAAGGGCTGCGAGTGGGTCACCACAATGACCTGGCTGCTGGCACTGGCTTGGACGATCAGTCCTGCCAGTGCCGGCATCAGGTCCACGTGGAGGCTGGTTTCGGGTTCGTTGAGCACCATGAGCTCCGGCGGACGCGGTGTCAGGAGGGCCGCCGTCAGCAGCAGGAAGCGGAGAGTGCCATCAGAGAGTTCCGCCGCCTTCATGGGCCTGAGCATCCCTGGCTGTTTCAGCTCAACACTGAACCGGCCTTCCTCGCTGACCGCCACACTGAGCCGGCTCCCCGGGAAGGCGTGGGCGACGGCGGCATCCAGCTGCCGCTCGAAGCCCACCTCCCGGAGGGTCTGCAGGGCCGCCGCCAGATCTTTCCCGCTGTGGTGCAGTACCGGCGTACGGGTCCCCAACTGCGCCTGCCTGGCCGGCGCCTCAGCATCGGTCCGGAAATGGTCGTAGAAACGCCAGGAGCGCACCGAATCCCGGACCCTGAGGACTTCGGGAGCCCTGTCCAGGTCCGAGACCTCAGTCAGCATGCTCTGGAACGTGTCCAGGCGCCGGGACAGTTCGGCCCAGTTGCCATCCGCGCCCCGCAACCTGGCCAGGCCGCCTTTGCGGTCCACCAGCAACGAGCCAGGCCGCGCCACCGGTCCCGAGAAGATCTGCTCCCGCTTGATCTCGGGATCGCGGCTGAACACCGTGGGCCGGGGCCTGCCGGTCTCTTCATCGAATCCCGCACCGCCGGGCACCGGGATGCCGAGGTCCACCAGGTACCCGAAGTCATCCCCCGAATAGCCCAGTTTCAGGTTGACGACGTCCTTCCGGACGGTGCCCTGGACCGGCACTTCTCCACGCCTCATGGCGTCGCTGATGGTTTCGGGGCCCGCCCACAGCGTGGACGCCAGTCCACCATCGCGGGCCAGGGAGCCCACCACATTGCCCGAGTCCCCGCCGGCACACTCGGCCAGCAGGCGCAGCGCCCTATAGAGCGAGGACTTCCCGCTGCCGTTGGCCCCCGTCACCACATCCAGGCCATGGAGTTCCATGGTCAGGTCCCGGATGGAACGGTAGTTCGCGATGGCGAGGGTTCTGATCATCGGTTCATCACAGCGGGAACGTGCCGGACAACTCCAATGTCCCTGCACACATCCACGCTGCCAGCCGGTCCTCGGTGCTTGGACCGCCGTCGAGCGGGCTCTGCAGGCGAGGCCTGCGAACCCAGCACCCCGCTTCCTCCGCAATCAGGGCGCCGGCGGCGAAGTCGTGCTCGTTCAGGCCACGCTCGCCAAAGGCGTCAACGGTGCCGTCCGCCACGAAGCAAAGGTCAAGCGCTGCGGAGCCGAGCCTTCGAATGTCCGCGAAGCTGTCCATGAGCCCCACCAGCCCTTCGGCCTGGCTGGCACGCGTGGCGGGGTCGTAGCTGAATCCTGTGGCCAGGATCAGGCCCTTCCGCCCCGGGACGGGACCGGCCAGCCGTGTGGACTCCCCCGCCACCTCCAGCCACGCGCCGTGGCCGCGGGCCGCCGAGTAGATGCGGCCCAGAGCAGGTGCGTGCACGACGCCGGCCAGCCACACGCCGTCGGCGTCCGCGACGGCCACCGAGGTGGCGTAGTAGGCGATGTTGCGGATGAAGTTGGTGGTGCCATCCAGCGGGTCGATCGACCAGCGGTATCCGGAAGCCTCCTCCGGGCGGGTGGTGCCGTGTTCTTCGCCGGTCACGGTGTCGTTCGGGCGGGCCTCAATGATGGCCCTGCGCACGGCATTCTCCGCGGCGACGTCAAACTCGGTGACCCAGTCTCCGGCCTCGCCCTTGTTGGACATGCCCAGACCATCGCCGCCGCTGCCCGTGACGGAACGT
Organism: Paenarthrobacter sp. NPDC089714; assembly: GCF_044748905.1. NCBI lineage: Bacteria > Bacillati > Actinomycetota > Actinomycetes > Micrococcales > Micrococcaceae > Paenarthrobacter > Paenarthrobacter sp. NPDC089714. The sequence continues at coordinate 252,062 of NZ_JBIVGX010000002.1, read as the reverse complement.
TGGGCGAGCACGGCAGCTCCGGCCGCGGCCGCTGTCTTGGCCGCCGCCAGAAGTTCCAGGACATCGACGGATTGCGGCGTCATTCGGCCTCCTCCTCGGTCTGCACGGTAGCTTCGTCTTCGCCTTCCTGGGTGTCTGGCTCGGCGGGTCCGTTGGCCAGCAGCTCACGGAAGCCGTCCTCGTCCAGCACGGGGACACCCAGCTGTTCCGCCTTGTCCAGCTTGGTTCCGGCGGCCTCGCCGGCCACGAGGTAGCTCGTGTTCTTGGAAACGGAACCTGCGGCTTTGCCACCCCGGATGATGATGGCTTCCTTGGCCTCGTCGCGGCTGAAGTTGGGCAGCGATCCCGTGACCACAATGGTGAGGCCCTCCAGAGTACGTGGAGTGGCGGTGTCCCGTTCGTCCTCCATGCGCACACCGGCGGCGGCCCAGCTCTCCACGATCTCGTTGTGCCAATCCACGGCGAACCACTCCGTAAGGGCGGCCGCGATAGTGGGCCCTACTCCGTCAACGTGGGCGAGCTGTTCTTCGGTGGCATTCCTGATGGCATCCATGCTGCCGAAATTTGTTGCCAGTGCGCGCGACGCGGTGGGGCCAACGTGGCGGATGGACAGCGCCACCAGCACCCGCCACAGCGGCTGCTTCTTCGCCTTCTCCAATTCCGCGAAGAGCTTCTCCGTGGTGGCCGTCGGTTTGGAAGGAGTCTTGGCCGTTGCCTTGGTGTAGAAGTACGGCACCAACTCGTACTGGCCTGTGGCCACGCCTTTGGACTTCTTTTCCCGGCGGATCAGCACGCTGGCCAGGTCTTCCCGGGTCAGGCTGAACAGGGCAGCCTCGCTGGTGAGCGGCGGGATTTCCGGCTCGGCGGGCTGGGTCAGGGCGATCGCGGCTTCCCACCCCAGCGCTTCGATGTCGAAGGCGCCGCGACTGGCTACGTGGAACACGCGCTCACGCAACTGGGACGGGCAGGACTTTCCGTTGGGGCAACGGATATCCACGTCGCCTTCCTTCGAGGGCGCCAACGGTGTTCCGCAGGAGGGGCATTCAGTGGGCATCACGAACTCGCGGACTGGCGGATCCTGCTTGTCGCGCAGGGCCAGGACCGGACCGACGATCTCGGGGATCACATCGCCGGCCTTGCGGAGGATCACGATGTCGCCGATCATGACGCCCTTGGCCTTCACGACGTCCTGGTTGTGCAACGTGGCCATGCCGACAGTGGAGCCTGCAACCTTGACCGGCTCCATGAGCCCGAACGGCGTCACGCGGCCCGTCCGGCCAACGTTCACCATGATGTCCAGGAGCTTGGTGTGCACTTCCTCCGGCGGGTACTTGTAGGCCGCTGCCCACCTGGGCACGCGGGACGTGTAGCCAAGGGCACGCTGCGTAGCGAAATCGTCGATCTTGACCACGATGCCATCGATCTCGTGAAGAAGGCTGTGGCGCTTCTCACCGTAGTCCGCAATGAACTCCAGCACGCCTTCATAAGTGTCCAGGACTTTTGAGTAGGGGCTCACGGGCAGTCCCCATTCGCCCAGCAGCCTGTACGTCTCCGATTGGCTGGTGGCATCCAACCCTTCCCGGGCACCGATGCCGTGGACGAACATGCTCAGTGGGCGCTTGGCCGTTTCAGCCGGATCCTTTTGCCGGAGGGAACCGGCGGCGGCGTTGCGGGGGTTGGCCAGAGGGGCCTTGCCGGCTGCGACCAGGGCCTCGTTGAATTCGACGAAGGCCTTGGAGGGAATGAACACCTCACCGCGGATCTCCACCTCGGACGGATAGCCCGAACCGCTCAGCTGCCGCGGGATCTCCTTGATGGTGAGCACGTTGTGGGTGATGTCCTCACCCGTGGTTCCGTCCCCGCGCGTGGCAGCGCGGACCAGCTTGCCGTCGCGGTAGAGGAGGTTGACGGCGAGGCCGTCGATCTTCAGCTCGGTCAGCCATGCAATGGGCGGAACCCGGTCGCCCAATTTGGCCACCGACGCCTCGGCCTTGCGGACCCAGGCCTCCAACTCGTCGAGGGAGAACACGTCGTCGAGGCTGTACATGCGCTGCAAGTGCTCCACCGCGGCGAACGCGGCGGATACTTCGCCGCCGACTTCCTGGGTGGGTGAATCGTTGGAAACCAACTCCGGGTGGAGCGCTTCCATTTCCTCCAGGCGCCGGTACAGGACGTCGTACTCGGCGTCCGAAACCGTCGGTGCGTCTTCCTGGTAATAGGCATAGCGGTATTTCCGGACCAGGTCCGCCAATTCCTGGTATTCGTCCCGGAGATTCTCCGACGGCGGCGCCACCTCCTCAGCGACGATGGCCGCGGCGGCCCTGGAGGTGGTTTCGACCCGATCTGGATTCTCTGGAGTGCTCACAGGGTCTATCTTGCCAAAAGGCAGTGACAATATGTGCCCGCGGTCAGTGCGAGGACAGGCGGTTCTTGCTCCACAGGGCAAAGGCCAGGCCGCCCAGGCCCACCAGCAGCACACCGCCGAGGATCCCGAACAGGCCCATCAGGTTCGGCCCGTTGTAGCTTGCGTTGGCCAGCACGGCAGCCTGCGTTTCCTTGCCCTTGTCGATGGGCGTGTCCCAGTTGGAGGACGTCGACGGGCTGGGGCTCGCGGAAGGGGTTGCCGAAGCGGTAGCCGGGGCTGCCGCCGTCGTGCTCGCTTCAGGAGCGGCCGACGGCGGTTGGGTCGCCTCGGGCTCAACCGTTGCCGGTGCTTGGACTACCGCAGGTTGAGGTGCCTGCACCGCGGGTGCCGGCGCCGCTGGAGCAGGAGCAGGCTGTTGAGTCTCACGGACACGCGTGGGCGCAGGCCGGGGCGTGGGCTTCGTCTTGCCCGTCTCCGGCGCCAAGCCCGGCTGGGTTGGCGTCGGTTCCGTGGGCGCGGCCAAGGACGGACACGAACCGGCAGTCGCCGGAACGCACGGCGCCGCGTGGGCGGCCGTTTGCGGCAGCACCCACGCACCTGCGGCGAGCAGGATACCCGCCAGGACGGCAGGTACCCGGCGTCGCAGGCCGGAGGGCATCACGGTATGGAGAACGGTGCGTTGCATGGAGCATGACCTCGCTTGGGCGTTGGGGCGCTTGAGGCGATCCGGAAAGGCGAATGTTTTCGGCATCTTCCTACACGAGGCCGTGCAGATGCAAATCCTAGCCGCGGTTCTCCGGGGGCATGGCCACTTGCAGCTTCCGTACCTTGCCTCGTCCCACGATGTAGCCGCGGCCCGGAATGAAGTCCTTGCCGAGGCGCCCAAGGGAGGTGTTGAGGAGGCTGTCGCCTTCCACGTCGCCCGGGTTGAGCAGCAGTCCTCGCCGGCCCGATTTGAAGGGTTGGGCCAGCGACCATGCCTGCGACCACGTAGAGGTTTCGGACTCGCCCACAACCCACTGGTCGGCCTTGATGGCCGCAGTGACAAGACGTCCCACCCCGGACTCGGCCAGCGTGTCCGTGAACTCGGTCAGGCCTTCGATGAAGATCGCCATGGTGCCGGGGTTGTCCGCGGCCTTGTCCACGAGGTCGTCCACCACGTCCGAGACTTCATCGGGACCCACCAGGGACCGGCTCCAGATGTTCAGGGACGCCACGGCCGAGCGGCGCGAACCGATGTAGATCAAGTCCGTGCGCGGGTTCGAGCGCCGCAAGGCGTAGGCCAGCGTGACCAGGGCGACGGTGCGTCCGGAGCCCGGAGGACCGGCCAACAACAACGGGCCCTTGGCGGCGATGGCAGCAGAGCCGAGGGTCTCGTCGTCGACGCCGATCACCGGGTTGTCGGCAGAGCCCACCGGGAGGATGTCCAGGTCCACGAGTTCGGGCAGGCGCTGGATCTGCGGCGCATGGTCCAGGCCCTGGCGGACCATGGCCTGGCTGAGCTTGGATACCTCGCGGGCCTGGAGGGCCAGGTTGGAGTTTCCGCCCAGGACGGCGAGCTGCACTTCCAGGCCGTCCAAAAGACCGCGCCCGGGAGGCGAAGCCGCGTTGAGGACGTCCTTGGGAACATCGAGGGTCATGTAGTCGTCTTCGGAGCTCAGCCTCAGGACCAGCCGCTTCTGGATGGAGGCAAGGAGCGACGCCGGAACGGAGTTGGGGCGGTCACCGGCAACAACCAGGTGGATGCCCAAAGGACGGCCGTCGGTGGCCAATTGGAGGAAGATGTCCCACAGTGCGGACAGGTTGCTGTACTCGTAGCCCTCCCGGAAGGAGGACATGCCGTCCACGAGAATGAAGAGCCGCTTCTCGTCGGGTCGGTTGGCCAACTCCCGGTACTCCACGATGGTGGAGGCGCGGACCTCGGCAAAGCGGGTGGCCCGGTCATCGGCGATGTCCTTGAGCCAGCGGAGGAGGCGGCCCACCCGTTCCACGTCGTCGCCGTTGATGATTTCGCCCACGTGCGGCAGGCCATCCAGCATCTTCAGGCCGGAAGAGCCGCAGTCGATCCCGTACACATGGACGGGACCGCCGCGGGGAGTCACGGCAGCGGCGATCGCGATGCCCCGCAGCGCGGCCGACTTGCCGGCGCCACCGGTCCCGTAGACCGCCATATTGCCGTCGCGGTCCGGTTCGTAGAACACCGTGGGTTGGTCCTGGTGGGCAGGATCGTCGGCGACGCCCAACAACAGCCGCTCGTCCGTACGGGGATTGGGCAGCTTGGAGAAGTCGTAGGTGGTGGCGAGTTCGTTGAGCCACGGCTTGCGGGGCGGCTCGATCTCCAGCACGTCCGCGGCCCTGATGATGTTGGCCGTCATCCGGGCAATGTCGTTGGGACCGGCCGGATCTTCCACGATGTCCGTGGCTGGCGGCGGTTCCCACGACGGTCCTGAGCCAAAGGCCATTTCCACGATGTCGATGCGCGGCCGCTGCGGTTTGTCCGTGGTCCAGCCGCCGGCGTAGCCGGTCTGGAAACCCTGGATCCGCCCCGGCCCGGTCTTGGCAGCGCCACGGCCGGGAATGGAGGGATCGAAGTAGGCTGCGGTGGGAACTCCCAGGATGTCCACGGCGTCCACTTCATCGGCCATGCGGAGTGCCACGCGAAGGTTGGTGTTGGCCCGGAGGTTGTCCTTGATGACGCCGGCAGGACGCTGGGTGGCCAGGATCAGGTGCAGGCCAAGGGAACGGCCACGGGCGGCGACGTCCACCACGCCGTCCACGAACTCCGGAACTTCGGTGGCCAGGGCCGCGAATTCGTCCACGATGATGATCAAGTACGGAGGTGCCTCCGGGTCCGCTTCGCGCTGCAGGGCAAGGAGGTCCTTGGCCTTCTTCCGATTCAACAGGCGTTCGCGGTAGTGCAGTTCGGCGCGGAGCGAGGTCAGCGCCCGGCGTACCAGGTGCGGCGAAAGGTCGGTCACCAGGCCAACCGTGTGGGGCAGGTGCAGGCAGTCCGCGAAGGCAGCGCCACCTTTGTAGTCGACGAACAGGAAACTGACCCTGTCCGGGCTGTACGCGGCGGCCATGCCCATCACCCAGGACTGCAGGAATTCGGACTTGCCGGCACCGGTGGTTCCACCAACCAGCGCGTGGGGGCCTTCGTTCTTGAGGTCGAGGTAGAACGGCTCCACACCCTTGGAGCCCACCAGGGCACGCAGGCTGCCGTTGTCCTTGCGGTTGGGCACGGCACTGGCGTGCACGGAGTTGTTCTCCCGCCACCGTTCGGCCACCGACTGCGGGTTGTCCATGAATTCCTTGCCGATCAGCGCAGCGTAGGACACCGCGCGGGGCAGGTCGGAATCGTCCTCGAGCGGATTGCCGACGTCCACCAAGGGCGACATCATCCGGGCGAGCTGGGTGGCCAGTCCGGCGTCGAGGCTTTCACAGCTCACGGGGTAGGTGTGGCGGCCCAGCCGGACCTGTCCCGTGGTGGTGCCGTGGTCGCCGTCCACGGACAGGAAATCGCGGCAGGCGGCCGGCAGGGACTGCACGTTGGCTGCCACCCACATGACGTGGACCCCGTAATCCGGGCCGCGTTCCACGAGCCGGGTGAGGCGTCCGCGGTCCACGGGGGCGTCGTCTTCCACTACCACCAGCACGGCTGGGACTACCGGCCCCTGAGTGTCCTCGTGCTCGTCCTTGAGCCCTGGCCTCGGCTGCTGCCCGGGTTCCTTGGCCTGTGCTTCGCGCTGTTCCACGAGGTCTTCGAGGCGGGACAGCAGCGTGGACCCGGCCGCCGGGCCGGCGGCGAGGTGGTCGCCGGACAGCGGGCTGTGGCCGGAACCGACATGCGGCAGCCACTGCAGCCAGTCCCAGCGCTCACGTGAGCGCGGGGACGTCAACGCCGTGACAACCAGTTCCGCCGGCGAATGGAGGCCCACCAACTGGAGCACCATGCCCCGGGCCACGTCGTCCACCACACTGCGGTCGCCCGCCACGCCAAAGGATCCCGAGGTCCGCAGTTGGGACACGATGGGCACGCCTTCGATGACACGGACTTGCTGCAGGCACTCCTGGATTTCCCGCATGTACCTGGGTTCGGTCTCGTTGGCACCGGGCTCGTCGAACTGGATGCGGGACGGCGCGGACCCCAGGCCGAACCGCACGCCCAGGAAGTGCTGGTGTTCAGGCCGGTTGGTCCAGAGCAGCGGTCCCAGCTTGTAGATCGCATCCACGGTGTCGCTGACGGAGGGCGCCTCCTGCAGCCGGACGGCGCGCTCGATGTTCTGCTGCCGGTCGATGTCCTCGCGGAAGGCCAGCATGGCGGCCTTGAACTGCTTGTGGCCTTCCTTGGCCTGCTTCTTGCCCTGCATCTTGTGGTCCACGTAATGGCCCACGACGAACAGCGGCATCATGGCCATGAAAATCACCGAGAGCAGGTTCTGCGTCAAGGCAAACAGGACACCACCCATCAGGAGCGGGGTGATGAGCATGATGTACGGGAACGGCTGGTGCTCGGGGCGCTTGGGGCCCGCGGGCGGAACGCGCTTGGGAGATTCGAACCTCGGCACCACGCGCGGCGAGCGGTTGAAATCCACCAGCGGCGACGTCGGCCCGCCCGAGTGGTTGCGGGAGAGCGAAACCACACCCACGGTGGTGTCGCCCAGGGTGACGGTATCCGAGGATTCCAGCGTTGCCCGGGTGACGGGCAGGCCATCCATGAGGAGGCCATTGGCCGAGTTGGTATCAACGATTTCCACCGTTTCGCCCACGGTGATCCGCGCGTGGCGCTTGGACGTCAACGGGTCGCTCAGCCGGATGTCGGCGTCCCGGTCCCGGCCGATGTAGCTGGTGCCGAACGGCAGCGAAAATTCGCGTCCGACGTCGGGCCCTGCCATGACGCGCAAGGTGGCCGCAGCGGGTCCGCGGTCCGGGCCGTGCCCGTTCGAGGCGAATTGTTCGCTCACTTGGGCAAGCGACACACGCGAGCCGGGCCGCAGTCCGGACTCCAGCAGGTTATCGCCAGGCTTGAGGATCTGGCCGGAGAGCCCCCCGCCCACGAACGCTTCGTCCACGCTGATGGACAGGTTCGACGGCGGTTCGGTCCCCTTCCGTGCGGGGTCCGCTGCCCAGAGTTCTGTGGCAATATCGGCCACCGTGGCGCGGCCGTCCACCGTGACGGCGAGGTCCTTGGCTTCCGCGGGGTCTCGCCGCAAGGTCAGGCGGAACTTCATCCTTCGTCGACTCCAGTCTCGGTTTCCAGGAGGTACAGGTCTGCGGCGGTCACCAGGTGGGAGGTCACAGCGTGCTCCACCAAGCGGGCGCGGCGGTTGGTGGCGAGTTTGCCCGCTCCCCCACGCAGGCCCACGACGCCCACGCGGTCCAGCTTGTCGCACACGTTGTCCAGCTTCCGGTTGAACCGGGTCAAGGCCCAGCCAAGCCGCTTGGCAGCCTCGGCCGAGGACGGGATGGCACTGAACCCGGTTCCTTCTCGGCGGAGCATGGGCTCGGCCAGGGCAACAATCAGGGCCTTCTGCGAGTCCGTGAACACCACGGGACCAATGGTGGTGTCGCCGGCTTGGTCCTCGTCCCGGGCTTCGTGCCGGAACGAGGGCGTCTTCAAATGCACGGCGAATTCGTAGGTGGTGGGTCCGGCCGTGAAAATGACGTTGGTGTGGCTGAAAACCAGCGGAATCCGGGCACCGGGTGCAAGCCAGGCCTGCATGCCGCCGGAGCCGTCGGCGATGGTGGCGGACAGCATGCTGCCCACGTTGCTGAGCCACCAGATGCCGTCATACCGGGCAATCTGCAGGAAACGCCGGTGCAGGTAAGGGTTATCGTCGACTTCGAGGTCGCCTTCGCGGCCAATGTCAAAGACGTCCTCATCAGACGGTTCGTACCATTCCCCACAGAAATCTATTGCTAGATCCCCCATGATCTGTGCCTCCTCGCTGGGCAGTGTGTGTCTTTCATGGCCTGTTATTTCTCCAGGCACGCAATGGAGTCAGGACCACCGGGCGAAGCGGAACCGTCGGAGCGGACAATGATGACCTGGACGCAGATGGGCAACTCACTGAAGCCCGAGACAAAAGCCTTCTCGATGCCCGTGGTTTGGTACGCACCATCTGCCTTGGCCGATTTGGTCCGCCATTTATAGGAGTCGTCCTTCCCTGGCTGGGGGTTTTTCCAGGAGAAGACCACAATGTTCGGATCCTTGGTGTCCCGTGCCGCGCTGAGTCCCGCGACGTCAGGAACGTTCCCGTCTCCCAAAGGATCCGCCGGTGGCTTGCTCGCCGATTCCGTCGGTGCCACCTTGGGCTGCGCCGAACCGCCCAGCACCACGCCAACCACGACGGCGACAACCAGGACCGCGCCGCCGGTGACGGCAAGCCAAAGGTTACGTTTGCCGTGGTCGGCTTGCGACGCCTCTTCCGCCGCAGGCGCGGCGCCGGGCGCCGAACGGTTGACGGTTGCATCGAGGTTGTCCGACGCCGGTTGCCAGCCCCGAAGGACAGTGGATTCCGCAGTCTCCGGTTCCGCCTCGGCAGGCCGGATGGATCTGGCATCCGGCATCTGGAACTGCGGCGGGTACGTCTGGGACGGCGGCAGCTGCGGAGCGTTGGCCGGCCGCGGCTGGGCTGGCTGCTGCTGGGCTGGCCCAGGACGCGTGGTCTGCGGACTGGATCCGGGCATCGTGGAAGGGAACGTCCGGGCCGGGAACGTGGGAGCCGAGCCGGTGGTTGCGGTTCCCGAGGCATCGGGATCGATCGACGCGATGCTCCGGACCCGGGTCTCCTCCACATTGTCATCCGGATGCTGCTCATCACCGTGCCCAGGTTCGGCGAGGACCTCGAACGGCGTGACCGAGAGGTTCAGTTCAGCCTGGATGCGCTGCAGGGCCAGCGCGAAGGCATGGGCCGAGGAGTAGCGCGAGTCCGGAGACTTGGCCATGGCCGTGGCAAGGACCAGCTCCAGCGATTCGGGCACATCGGCCCGACCCAGCCGCGGCACGGGCGAGTTGGTGATCCGTGAAATCAGCTCGCGCTGCGAGTTGTCCTGGCCCGGAAGGACGAACGGGGAACGGCCTGCCAAGAGGGTGTAGAGCGTGGCGCCCAAAGCCCAGATGTCCACGGGAACACCATCCACGGCACCGCCGCGGAACTGTTCGGGGGGCGACCACGGGATGGACATACCGGCGTCGTCATCACTGTCCGTACCGATGGTTCCCGAAATGCCAAAGTCCGTCAGGGCGGGCCGGTTGTAGTCCGTGACCAGGATGTTGGCTGGCTTGATGTCACGGTGGACAATGCCGGCCCGGTGGGCGGTCTCGACGGCGGAAGCCACCTGGATGCCGACGGCCAGGACCTCGTCCACGCTGAACCGTTGGCGACGGTACCGGACATCCAGGCTCGGCCGGGAGCAGTACTCCATGGCGAGGTACGAGTGCCCGTTCTCGGTGATCTCCGCTTCGAAGATGGTCACGATGTACGGGTGCGAGGACAGTTGCGCCATCAGGTTCGCCTCGGACTCGAAGCGGCGGCGCGCGCCCTCGGTCTTCAGGTCGGAAAGCAGCACTTTGACGGCAACTTTACGGCGCGGCCTGTCCTGCTCATACAGGAAGACGTCGGAGAAACCACCGGAGCCGAGCAGGCTGATGTACTTGAACCCCGGGATGGGGGGAGGCGGCGCGGGGGGCCTCTTGGAACTCAAAGAATCTCCTCGAAACGCAATGAAATGTTGTCACCCAGTTCGGCGATGTCGCCGTCCAGCAGGATGGCCATCTCGTTTTGGGCAAGGCGGCGCGGGGCCTGGCCTTCCCTGATCAGGACGGTGCCGTTGGTGGCCTTAAGGTCGCAGAGCATGACGTGCCAGCCTTCCAGCCGCACCTCGACGTGGGAGCGTGAAATATCCCCGCCAGGGCTCTCAACTTGGACGAGCCGCGGCATGGTGCCGCCCTGCACCCGGGAGACCGAGGGCTGGCGGCCGATGATGAGCGACTGGTCAAGGTCAATCAGCTCGCCGGTGGACAACCGCATCCTGCCCAGCCGAGGCCGGGGAACCTGCACCGCGTCGCCGGACAAGGCCACGCCGCACGCCGCACACTGCGGGTAGGTAGGTGGATTGGCATGGCCTTGGGAGCACACGCGTGCCAGAACGCTCGGACCGTTGCCCGCGGGCGCGCTGGCTTGGTCCGGAGCAGATGCCGCTGTGGGAAGGTCGTCTGCCACGCTGCTCTTCATGATCGTTTGGCCGTCATGGTCAGGATCGTGCTCCGGCATGGACTGGGCCGGCGGCGCTGGCGAAGCGGGGACGGCCGGCGGCGGACCCGCAAGGCCGGGTGCTTCGGGCCCACCCTGCGGCGCCGACGCTCCGGTGCTGCTGCGCAGCCACGGAACGGAGTCGATCAAAGCGGGCATGCCGAGGGGGGCGGCCGCCGGTTCCGCAGGAGCGGCGGCAGGCCCAGCTGGAGCGGCAGGCGAAGGCACGACGCCGGAGCCCCCGTTCGCTGCCGGCTCCCCCGCTGCCTGCTCCCCCACTGTAGGGGCCGGCTCAGCGAGATCCGTGGTCTTGGGTGCCGGGGGCGCGGGGACATCGTGCTCATCGGAATCGTCCGCGATCCGTACGGCAGCATCCTCGATGTTCCGCATCACCGTCTTGTCCCACAAATGGTCATAGTTGGTGGTGGTTTCCAACGTGGGAAGCAGCGGATCCGTGGTGCTGGTGTGCACGGGAACTCCGGTTGAATCCTCAGAGACGTCCGGCTCGGCGCCGGAATCAGCAGGCTTGTCTGGTCCGGACTGATTGGAGTCCGGAAGTTCGGGGCCACCGGGCTGATCGGAGTCATCCGAAAGTTCGGGGCCACCGGGCTGATAAGAGCCGCCCGCCTGATCCGAGCCTGCCACCTCACCCGGGCCACTTCCCTGTTCCAGCCCTTCAACCACTGCCGAGGGCGTATCCGCCGCGCCACCCGAGGCTACTTCCGGTTCGTGTGTGGGCTCGCCGGATCCGTCTTCTGCCGAAGTCTCACTGGCAGGCCCGCCGTAGGCGGATCCTTCACGACGTCCAGCGCTGTCGCCACGTGCGGCGGGGCTCTCCTCGTCCACCGCGTCTTCTTCACCCTGCCCAAAGGCCAGCGCGTGCGGCGCAATGGTCAACCCAAGATCGGCGTCGGGGTAGCCGAGAACCGTCTCATCGGACACCGGCGCCGGAGAATCCGGTGCCTCGGAGCCAGGCTGATTCGGAATCCCGGCCGCCGCTTCAGCCGCGTCGGCCTCGCCCGGGACCCCCACCGCTGTGGCCGCGACTCCCTCGGCCGGCTGTACCGGCGTCTCGAGGGCTGCCCCGTCCGTGAGCACAACATCCACGCCGGACAAGCGCACCACACCTTCAAGTAAAGGCAGGTTTGAGCCGTCCAACAGCGGCGGGCTGCCACCCGCCGTCGTGCTTGAAACGATCCGCAGGCTGTAGGCGTCAGCGGAGCTGAACCGCCGCTCCGTCCACGTGGTGACGTCCCTGCCGCTGACCTGCTCGCCGCCGGAGCCGGACGGCATCCCGGTGGACTGGACCGTAAGTTCAAGGTCGCCGCGGAGGAACACCCGCAAACCGTCCTTGGCGTCGATGATTCCGAACGGCGGAATCCGGCTCAGGGAGACACCAAAGGCATCGGTGACTTCGTGGAGGACTTCGTGGGCTTCCGGCGCGGACGCCAAGACACTCCACACCGCTTCGATCAGCGATGCAGGGGTGTCCGGCCCCAGCAGGACCACGGTTCCCTGGCGCACCACGCCGAACCAGTCACCCTGGCCGTAGCGGGCAACCATCGGCCTGTTACTGCTTGGCATCTGCACCGGCCTCGGTCTCCGGGCCGGCGTCAACGGCATCGGTGCCGTGCTCTTCCGTACCGTTCACCCAAGCGCGTGGGAGGGTGTCTTCCTCCACCTCGGATTCCACCTCCGGTCGCGGAGCGGTGGTGGCGATGCCGGCGTCGTTCAGCACGTTCTTGGCGTCAACCACGATCACCGTGACGTTGTCCCGGCCGCCGCTGCGGAGCGCTGCCTGGATCAAGGCATCCACGGCATCCTGGGGGTGCGCCACAGTGCTGAGGACACGGAACATGTGGTCATCGCCGAGCTCTCCGTTGAGCCCGTCGGAGCAGACCATCACACGGTCACCCTCCTGGATGGGCAAGAGCCAGAAGTCCGCCTCGGTCTCGTCGCCGGTACCCAAGGCGCGGGTAACGACGTGGCGGCGCGGGTGGATCGAGGCCTGTTCCGGGGTGATGTCTCCGGAATCCACCAGTTCCTGGACCTCCGAGTGGTCAACGCTGACCTGCGAGAAGCCGCCTTGGCTGAGCAGGTAGGTCCTGGAGTCGCCAATGTTCATGACCAGCCAGTAGGGCACGCCCATCTGCTCCACCACCACCACGCCGGACAACGTGGTCCCGGCCCGGCCACCGGTCGCGTTGCGGATGGCCGCATCTGCCTTGAGCAGGCACGCCTGGAGTTCCCCGGCCGTCGCCGAACGGGTGCCGGTAGCCAGTTCCGGAGCGCTGCCCAGGGTGCGGACGCACATGCCGCTGGCGATCTCCCCGGCCTCGTGGCCGCCCATGCCATCCGCCACTGCGAAGACGGGATCGGAGGCGATGAACGAATCCTCGTTCAATTCGCGCCGCAGGCCGCGGTCCGTCCCGTAGCCGTAGCTCAGCTGGAAACTGGGGCCACTGGGGGCGGCAAGGGCGTCGGCATCCGGGCTCGCCGGCTGTGAGTTCATGCTTGTCCTAGGTGGAAGGAACGGTCCCCGAAGTGAACGGTGGAACCGGGTCGAACAAAAACGGCCTCGCCCGGATGCAACCGGGTCTGGATGCCGTCAGGCGTGGTGACCGCGCTGCCGTTGGTGGAGTTGCGGTCGGTCACCCAGACGCCGTCGCCGTCCACCCGCAAATGCAGATGGGTCTTGGAGATCGACCGGCCGGGATCGGAAACCGGGAGCAGCTGTTGGGTGGCTTCTCCTGGCTGGGGTGCGGGGTTTCGGCCGACGAGCACCGTGCCCCCGAGCTGGACATCCTGCCCGTCGTCCACGCGGATCCGCAATACTGCCTCCACGCGTGCGGCACCCGGCCGCATCTGGGTCCGGTCCAGGTCATCATCGGGGTGCACAGCCGCGGGGCTTGCGGCATGTGGAGGTACGACGGCGGGGCTTGCGTTCCCGGGCCGCGGAGCCACCGGGGGCCGCCACTGGTTGGGGTCGTGGGAAGGCTGGACGTGGGGCGCCGTGGCAGGCACCGCGGCCGCCTTTGCTCCAGGTGCCTGGGATGCCGCAGCCGAACCGGGAACCGGCGAAGCCACGGGCTGCACGGGCGGCAGGTCCACGGGAGCGAAGCTGTAAGGTCCCTGGATTCCGCCCGTCGCCACGGGGTTTCGGCCGGCGTGGACATCGAACACCAGCGACTTGGCTGCCTTGTCATGCCAGCCCCGGAGCTTGCCGTTGCTGTCCCAGGCGTTGGAGACCACCACCAGGATGGCCCACACCACGCCAAGGCCCATCAACGGGAGGCCAATGAACAACATCAGCCCAATAAGTCCCAGACCGGAGAACACGCCGGCCGCTATGCTGCCGAGCAGCAACACTCCCCCGGTGATGATGCCACGGACAAAGACGGCACCCGCTCCGGGCGCATAGCCGTCAGCATCCGAACTGCGGATGCCCATCACCTGGTTGCCGATGGTGTTGCCGGACTTGGCTTCCAAGGCCAACAGCACCATCATGTAGACCACAGTGAAGCCCAAGCCGATGCTGCCCAACAGGACCAGCAGCCCGGTGTCGTAGACAATGAAGCCGTTCCGGCGGGTCTGGGTGATGCCGGCGATGCCGATGGCGAAGGTAGTGGCAAGCACAGCGACAGGAGCCAGCCAGTCCAAAACGGCCGCACCCAAGCGTTTACCGGCAGACGCCGGCGCGAGTTCAAGCTTCGTCGTCAAAGTGGTCCCTCCCCCTGGATTCGACGTTGCGCCGGCACCGGCTCCGGTCTGTACCGGGAACGGTTGAACGGATCCGGCTGGCGCGGACACTACCGAGATACTACCGGCACCGGGCGTGACCTGCCGGGTCAAGGGATCCTGTGCAGCCGCCTGGGCGTGGTTGACGTTCCGGTCCCTGCGGGCTCCACGGTTGTTCAGCGGGGAGCCGCAGAAGGTACAGAACGATGCCCCCGGACGCACCGTGTGGCGGCAAGCCGGGCATGCTTCGGCCTCACTGCCCACCCTTGCCGCCCTTCGTGAACAACCACCCGAGCCTGCCGCGGAGACCCTTGGCTGCGGGGTCCTTCGGAGCCCGCCCCTCCAGGTCCCTGCGCCGGAGGGCAGCCCGGCCGTCCGAGAGAAGGGAGCGGGGCGAGAAACGGGCCTGCTGCCTCTTCCAGAAGCCCACGCTTCCCGTGATGCCGTCCAGTGACGAATCCACGATCTCCCAGTACTCCTTAACCTCGGCTTCGCTGGGTTGGCCGGCGCCGAAGACAGCAGCATCGGCCCGGTGCGCCAACAACGTGGTGGTGGTTCCGGTGACCGGGAAGGCCTCCGCGATCACCGAAGCCGACTCGCGCCGGGTGGACTGGCCGGCGATCGAGGCACCCATGTCCGTAGCCAGGCTCAAGACTTCGTTCCAGCCTCCGCCCACGCGCTGGGCGGCGTGACCGTCCCGGAACCGGGCCTTCCGGCGTCGTGCCTTCAACAGGAGAATCAGCAACAGCGGCAAGGCGAGGATCCCGATCGGGATCAACGCAACACCGATCGCAGCCAACAGGGGACCCCAGAAAAGCCAGGGGTTGTTCTTCTTCTCGTCAGCATCAAGCGCGTCCGGTGTGGAGTCCGGCGGCAGGTCCGCGGGCTCCTGCGGCGGGGGCGGCGGCTGGAGCACCTGCGGCTTGGGCTTGGACTTGGTCTCGGGATCCGGCGGAATGGGGACGTTGTCCTTGGGCGGGGTGGGATCGAAGGCCACCCAGCCAACACGGTCGAAGGCGACCTCCACCCAGGCGTGCACGTCCTTGCCGGTGATGTTGATATCGCCGGCGCCGTTCTCCGGGCTCTTGGGGTCAGGATAGAAGCCCATCACCACGCGCGAAGGGATACCCAGGTGGCGCAGCATCAAGGACATGGCCACCGAGTACTGCTCGTCGTCGCCGAGCATCTGCTTGGCAGACAACAGGTTGCGTACGCGCGCAGCGCTGTGCCCGGGCAGGCTGGGCAGCTGTCCGTCGGCAACGAGTCCGTTGCTGAAGGCGCCGCTCTTCTGGAAGTGCGCTTCGATCTGCCGGACACGGTCGATCGCCGTTGGTGCGTCGGCGGAGAGTTCGTTGGCTTGGGAGGCCACGATCGGCGGGACTTCCTGCGCGTCGGGCAGCGTGATCTTGGCAAAGTCGTACTGGGTGAGCTGCCCGTGCTCCAGCATCCCGGGATCCGAAACCTGGACGGTGTACTCATCGCCCTTGGCCAGGCCCTTGGTAGTCACCGCGGTGTCCGTTCCGGCGTTGAAGTACAGCCCGGAAGCTGCCTCCGAATTCTGGAGGAAGCCCAGGCCCGTGGTGTGCCGTCCGCCGGGGACGAAGTAGCCCTGGTAGTCCTCGATGGTGATGTCCAGCGTGTAGTTGGTGCTGGCCACCGGGCTGCCCGTGTCGGCGAGGGTGTTCAGGGAACGGGCATCGCCTACCTTGCTGAAGTTGCCCGAACTGTTGGGGTCCATGGTGTAGTTCAAGCCGTTGAAGGAGTCCAGCGCGGCCAGGCGGACACGGCCATCCTTGGGCAGGCCCTTGACGGAGAAGAGCGTCTCGTCTTTCTGGTCCTTCACGAAGTTGCGGAAGCTGGCCAGCGGTGTGATGTAGTCGCGGGGATCGAACGGCGGAACGATCGTGTTGCGCAGCACCTTCCGGTCATCGCTCGCGGTGACCAACGGCGAGGCCACCGCGGTGATGCCGACGGCGGCGGCGATCACGGCTGCAGCAGTCCCCAGGCGGCGGAGCCTGCCGCGGCGGGCCGTACCGGCGTCGTGATCCGGCCGGTTGGCCGAGACCATCCGGGTGCTGCTCTGGCGCAACACGTCCCGGCGGAAGGTGGCCCACACGATCGAAATGATGGTGAGGGAAACACCGCGCTCGACGTTGAGGAAGCTTGCACTGGTGCTGAAGGCAATGCCGGTGACAAACAGTGCCAGCACGGGCAGGAGCGGCCAGTACGGGCTCTTGAGGCGCCAGGCCAGCAGGCCCGCTGCCAGGGCCGTCAGCAACGAGCTCAGAAACGGAACAATGAGCATGCCGTTCGCGGTGCCCACGGGCACGCCGACAGTCAACATGTCCTTCCACGAGAACACGATGCCCAGCAACAGCGTGCGCAGCGAATCCAGGCTCGGCAGGAATCCCAGCACGGCGGTGTCCGGCACTGCCAGGGCCGAGCCGAACAGCATGTAGGCGCCGAAGGCCATGGCTGTGGTGATCAGCAGGCCCAGCCGAAGGTGCGCGTTCAGCACCGCGATGCCCAGGCCCAGCAGGATGCCGCCCAGTCCGGCCACCAGGTAGCGTGCGTCTCCGCCGAAGCTCAGGCTGAAGCCCAGCACGCCCAGGAACAACAACGCCACGAGGGCACCGCAGTCAACGGCAAAATGCCACACGGGCCGCCCATCGGCGAAGATCGAGGCGCTGCTGTTGGCCGCCCGCCTCCGCGTGCGGGCATCCGGCCTGCCGTCCCGCCGCTGGCGGTTGCGGGTATTCGGCGCGGTGCTCATGCTGCCGCCTTTCGAAGAACTATGGCGAGGTCGTCGAGGTCTCCCACGGTGAGGACTGTCAGGTCCGCGATGTTGGCCCGCGACGGCGCGGCGCCAGGTTGGACGCGAACGGCGAGGCTGCGGACTCCGGGCGGAACAGAGGCAGCCGCCGAACGGAGTTGCGTCGCCGTCACCTGGCTGCCCACCACGAAGAACACCACGGAGGCGTTCGGAACCGTATCGGCCAGGGTCCGGGCGAGGTCGACGGCGGTCTTCCGCATCGGTGCTCCGACGATCCTGGTCATGTCGTCCAGCAGGTTGCGGCCTGTTTCGCAGCGGAGGGGGCCTTTTTGCGTCATGACATCCAGCTCGCGCTGTTCGCGGATGGCCTGGCGCCCGATGGAGCCAGCCACGGAAATGGCCATCTCGAACTCGGCCTCGGAGTCATATTCGTCCAGGTTGATCGAGAGTGAAATGGCCAGGTGCGCCCGGCGGGTCTCCTCGAACTGACGGACCATGAGCTTGTTGGTGCGGGCAGTGGTCTTCCAGTGGATGTGCCTGCGGTCGTCGCCGGGAACGTAGTCGCGCAGGGCGTGGAAGGAAACGTCCGCGCTGGACAGCTCCGTGGTCGGCATGCCTTCAAGGTCGCGGATGAAGCCTGCTGCCGATCCCCCGAGGGGAACCGTGCGCGGGTGCACGAACAAATCCACGGGTTCGGTCCACAACACGCGGCGGCGGAGGAGGTGCAGTGGATCGGCCCGCACGGAGCGCACCGGGCCAACAACAATCACGGCGCGGCGGGCTGTGGGAATAGTGAACAAGTCCTCGTGTACTTGGGCGGGCTTCATGCGCGGCAAGTGGAAGATGGCCGTGTTGGAACCCACGGGAAGTTCCAGCGTGGCCGGCAGCAGCGGGCGCGCGGACACGTTGGACACGGCAATGCTGCCTACGGCATCGTCGCCCACGGCCACGCGGGTGCGTGCAAGGTCCAGCACCACGCCGTAGGCCGAGCGGCCAACAATGAACACGATGGCGAACACGAACAACAGGAATGCCACCATGGCGGCGGACTTGGCTTCCTGCCAGCCCCAGGACTGCCCTGCAATCCACAAGCCGATGGCCGTGGCCAGCACCACCCAACCGAGCACGCTCACCACGGACAGGACGGGCCACACGAAGCGCAGCCAGACCCGGCGCACGGTGGCCCACGCGGGGGCCAGCACCTCCCCCAGCGTCCCTGCGGCTTCGGCCCACACGGCTGCGGGATGGAGTTTGCCGGGCTTCCCTGACCGGGAGCCGCCCGGCCGGGCGCCGGTACCCTTGCCGGAGCCGCCCAGGGAGCGAATCTTGCTGCCAAGCGCCGAAGTTGCGCGCTTGAGCGAATCAGCAGCCCTGTTCAGGGGTGTGCTGGAGGACATGTGTGGACCTTTGTTCGTGCCGGGGTGCGGGTGGTTCGTGCGTGAGCCGTGACTGGCGCAGGCTTAGGCGCTGGCGCGTTGCTGCGGGGCGGCGACGTCCGCAAGGACGCGCGTGAGGACCACCTCGGGGGTGGCACCGGAGAACTCCGCCTCCGGATCCATCACCAGTCGATGGGTCCACACCACGGGGGCCAGTTCCTTAATATCGTCCGGCAGGACGAAGTTCCGTCCCTGGCCGGCAGCCCAGACCTTGGCCGCGCGGACCATGGCCAGTGCGCCACGGACAGAAACACCCAGGCGGGTCTCCGAAGCGTTGCGGGTTTCCTCGCAGAGCCGGGAAATGTACTCCAGCACTGCGGTGTCCACGTGCGTGGTGGCCGCGAGGTCGGCCATGTCCGCAACGGCCTGGGTGGTGATGATGGCCGAGAGGTCCCGCGAACGGTCCTTGAGGTTGGAGCCGCCCAGCAACCGCACGGTGGAGGCATGGTCCGGGTAGCCAATGGAGGTCTTGATCAGGAAGCGGTCCAGCTGTGCTTCCGGCAGGCGGTACGTGCCTGCCTGCTCGATCGGGTTCTGGGTCGCCAGGACCATGAACGGCCGCCCGGCGTCGTACGTGGTGCCGTCCACGGTGACGCGGGACTCTTCCATGACCTCGAGCAGCGCAGACTGGGTCTTCGGCGAAGCACGGTTGATTTCATCGGCCAGGACGATGTTGCTGAAGACCGGGCCCTTGTGGAACTCGAACTTCTGGGTCTTCTGGTCGTAGATGGTCACACCCGTGACGTCCGAGGGCAGCAGGTCGGGGGTGAACTGGATGCGGTTGTGCGAGCCCTGGACGGTGGCCGCGAGGGCACGGGCCAAGGAGGTCTTACCGGTTCCCGGGGCATCCTCGAAGAGCACGTGGCCTTCTGCCAGCATCGCCGTGAAGGTCAGCCGGATGACGTGTTCCTTGCCCAGGACGGCCTGGCCCACGTTGGCAACGAGCTTCTCGAACGTCTCTGCAAACCACGCGGCCTGCTCGTTTGTCATGGTCATCGGTTGATCCTGTTCATTGTGTGGGTGTTCGGATGAAGTTGTTTGGCGGACTGGGGCAGCATCAGCAACCACCGGGCCTGGGTCCACTGAGGTCCACGGTGGTGGACTTCACGAACCAGCCTGGGTGGCTTCCCTCGGTCACGCGGTACCAGGGGGTGCCGTTGTTGTAGATGTCCTTCGTGCAGTTGACGTTCAACTTGCCCTCGGAACGGGACACCCAGCCAACACCGCACGATGGTCCGCTCGGGTTGTACGTGTCCGCTTGGCCCGGCTTTCCGGGGCACGTGTTGTTGTGCACCAGAATTTGCGATGGTGTGGGCGGTGGAGGCGGAGGCGTTGGATCGTCGCCGCTGGTGGCGTTGGCACTGCCTACGGGACCGGCAACGACCGTCACGGCACGCACCCGCAGGGTGTGCTGCTTGTCCCAGCCTCCGCCTCCGGCATCGAACCGGTTGGCTTTGCCCACACCCGTCCAGCCGCCGCCGTCCAGGCTGACCTCGTAGTGGTCCAGCGGGCGGCCGTTGGTGGCCGGGTTGTTCCAGGTCCAGTGGACCTGGCCGTCGCCCTTGGCCGACTTGCCGCCGTTGACGTTCGGTGCATTCGGTGGTCCGTACGGGTTGCCGGTACCGATCGCCTTGGCGTCGCCGGACTGGTTGTTCTTGACCGACGTCGCGATGATGTTGACCACCACGTTGGTGCCGTTGGGCTGGCCACCGATGTCCCCACCGCCGCGGCCGATCGGGCCGGAACCCGAAGCCGTCTGCCAGCGGTAGGTGATCTCGTTGTCCTGCGAACCGTTGCGTTCGGCAGCCGTCAGCGGCGTGAAGGTCACGCGCAACTGCCCGCTTGTACCGGTGGCAGCTACCGAGCCGCTGCCCACGGTCCCCGGCTTGCCCGCGGCGCGGATGGCAGCGGACTGCTGGCTGACTCCACTGACGCCTGCCTTGTTGGTTGCCGAGACCGTGAAGGTGTAGTCCGCCTCGGAGTTGGCAACGGTCACGTTCTGCGACGTCGCTGCCACCGATTGGGAACCCACGACGGCGCCGCCGCGGTAGGTGGTCAAGGTGTAGGCGGACACCGGGTCACCGTTGTTGTTCGGTGCCGCCCAGCTGACCCGCAACTGACTTTGGGTGCCCACCGATCCAGCCCCCGAGACTGAGGGCGCGGACGGCGTCGCCGGAATTCCGGCAGGAGTCTCGGCAGCAGAGTACGGGCTCCACTCGGAAGGCTCCTTGGCGTCATTCCTCGCCAGTACACGGACCTTGTAGGCCACGCCGTTGGTCAGTCCCTTCCAGACATAACTGGAACCGGTGAGGTTTTGGATCTGCGCGTTCTGTCCGGCGGGTGCCGGTGAAATCTCCAGGTCGTAGGACTTGACCGGGGAGCCCTTGCTGGCGGGCGGAACCCAGGCCACGGACAGTTGCTTGTCGCCAAACTTCAGCGACGGCGCCACCGGGGTGTCCGGCTTGACGTCCGGCCGGACCTCGGCCGAGACCGGCGACCTTTCGGACTCGTTGATGGCGTTGGTTGCCGTCACCGCGAAGTGGTACTTCACGTTGTTGGTCAGGCCCGTCAGCGTACAGGTGTTCGCGGGGCAGTCCTGCTTGAAGCCACCCTCGCCGTACACGGTGTATTTGGTGATGGGTGAGCCCCTGTCTGCGGGCGCAGTCCACGTCAACAGCGCTGTCTGGTCGCCCACGCTTTGGGCCTGCGGGGTGGTGGGCGCTGCCGGCTTGTCCTTCACCGTCAGGCGGACACGGGCCGTGGCATAGCGCGACAACTCGCCGGTCTTGTCCGAAATGGTGTACGCCACCACCATGGTCCCGGTGAAACCGCCGGCCGGCGTCACGGTGACGCTGTCGCCCCCGGGCTCGGCCGTGCCTTGGCCGGTTTCCACAACGGCGGAGACGATCTTCAAGGCCGTGTCCGGGAACGGGTTGGAGTCGTTGGCGAGAACGTTGACAGTGACGGGTTTTCCGGACTGGGCGTCCGGTTCCACGTCATCGTTGGCCACCGGCTTGGGACGGTTGGACGCCGTCAGGGTCAACTTGTAGTTGGCGATCGCCTCCAGCCCCCGGCGGTCCTTGGCCTTGACCTGTACCGTGCCGCTTTGACCGATCTGGACGGAGTCGTCGGCGGAGACCTTGAGGGTCTTGCCGTCCACACTGGCCCGGAAGCCTCCCGGCACCGAACCGGCCAGCTCGTAGCCCATGTTCGGCACGTCATCGGTGTCCGGATCGGACGTGAGCTTTCCCAGGTCCAGGCTCGCCGAATCGCCCTTGGGCACCTCGACGTCACTGCCCAGGAGTTCCGGCGGGTTGTTCTTGTTCGGATCGGGCAGCACCTTGGTGCGGATACTCAGCGTGGCCTTCAAACCGTTGGGGTCGTCGGGTCCGCTGCCGTCGGTGACCTCGAAGCTGATGGAACCGGGGCCAACGTACTCGGCACCAGCCGTGTACTTGATGGCCGTTCCGTTGTTGGCGATGGGATCGCTTCCGTCCCCGCCGATCAGCTTGATGCGGTCGGCCTGGGTGAGCCGGGGCGACTTCCCGTCACGGACCTTGACCCACTCGGCGAGGTTTACCGTGACGGACTGGCCGGAGACCAGTTCAATGACCTCGTCCTTGGCGAGCGTGGGAACCTGCTGTCCAACGCCGGGGACCCAAATGATGGCCGTGGACTTCTGGCCGTCGACGTCCTCAACGGTGTACGGCACAAGCTGCGGCTGCTCAGTGAGCTCGACAATCACGTTGCCCTCGGAGCCTGGCCGTGCGGTGGGAACGTCGGTGCTGACTTTGAGGTTCTCCCCCACGCCGTCCGGATCCTCGTCGTTCTTGAGCACCGGCACGTCCACGGCCGTCTTGCCCAGGGTTTGGGCGGACGTGACGCGGTCGTCACGGGCAATCGGCGCCTGCAGCGGAATGTCGTTCTTGACGATCACCCTGATGCTCGCCTGCCCCACGGCGTCGCGGTCATCGGCCACGGAATAGCGGACATTCACTGTTCCTTCCACCGCCGGAGCGGTGACCAGGATGCGCCCACTGGTCTTGCTCACGTGGGCGTCGAGGGACTTGTCAGCCTCGATGCTGTCCGTGAGGATCCGGATGGGGTCGCCGTCGGGATCGGTGTCGTTGGCTGTCGCGTCAACGGCGATCTGGCGTCCCGGGCGGACCTTCACTTCATCATCCACGGGGGCGGGCTTTTGGTTGTTTTCGCCCCGGGGCGCAACACCGACGGTCACTGTGCCTGTGTTGACCGCGCCCTGGCGGTCCACCACCTTGTAACGGAACGAGTCGGTACCCGCGCCGTCACCGGCGGCGACGAAGTCGATGAAGTTGCTTCCCGCCGTCGCGGTTCCCATGGTGGGGGTGCTGTCGATGCCGGTGAGCTGCACCGAGTCGCCGTCAGGATCGATGCCATCCAGCGGTACCGGAATCCGCACCGTTCCTCCGGCCACCACGCGGGCCGTCAGGTTCTGCGGTTGCGGGCGCGAGTTCTGCGCCCCTTCCAGCGGAAGGATGTGGATGGTCACGGCCGCCGCGCTCTTCTGGCCTTGTGGGTCAACCGCGTTGTAGATGGCGCGCACGGTCTTGGGCGTGGGTCCTGCGATGAAGCGCAACGTGTTCTCGGAGACGAACGCCTTGCCGTCCTCCTCCACGATGTTCTGGGCCAGGACCGGATCAACCTTGAGCTCTTCGCCCTGCGGATGGGTGTCGTTGTCCAGCACCGGAATGGTGACGACGTCGTTCACGCGCACGTTGACCTCGTCGGGTTTCGGCTGGGGAGCTTCGACGACGGCGGGAGCCGGCACCGGAACGACGCCCACTGTTCCGGTGGCCGAGGAACGGCCGTTGGACATGGTGTAGCTGAAGACGAACGGATCCTTGGAACCCAGCACATCCGTGACGCGCAGGACGCTGTGGTCGATGACGCTGACCGAGGCTGTGGACCCGTCCGGGACCGTCACCGACTGCAGCACAAGGACGCCACCGGATGGATCGGAGTCATTGGCGAGCGGATCCACGAGTACACTGCCGCCCACCGGGAGCAGGGCGACGTCGTGAACCGCCACCGGCGCGCCGGAATCCTTCCCGGACTCCACGTCCACGCGGATCAGGCCCTGGCTGCTTTGCGGGCCATTGCTGGCGATGTACGTCAGGTACACCGGACCGGGAGTGTTGCTCTTGAACGTAAAGGTGCCGCCATCGGTGATGGCGCCCAGCTCGGCCTGGCCTGCCGCCTCCACGTGGGCCACGCGCAAGGCACCGCCGTTGGGATCCACATCGTTCTTGAGTGGCGAAATCACCAGGTCCTGGCCCACCACTGCAGTGACGTGGTCGGCATTGACCACGGGAGCGAGTGCGCCCGGTGGCTGCACGTTGACCACCACGCGGCCGGTGGTGGTAGCCCTGCCGTCCCACACGGTAATCGTCACGTTCTTCTTGCCCGGCGCCGCGCCTGAGTCCTGGTAGGTGAGCAGGCCGTCGCGGCGGACCTTGACCTGGTCCTGGTCATTGTCTGCCTTGGCATCGAGCAGCACCAGGTCGTCGCCGTCGGGGTCCATCCAGTCGGTGAGGATGTTCTGGCTGACCGATTTGCCCTGCTCCACCAGCATGGTGGTGGGCTCGGCACGCTTGAAGAACGGCGGCTTGTTTTCCTCCGGTCCAACCACACGCAAGGTGACCTTGCCGCCTGCGGAGAGCCCACGGCCATCGGAGGCGTTGTAGTCGAAGGTCTCCGTGCCCGGCTTCGCTTCCGCGGGAACCTTGATCTGGAAGGCCGAGCCGCCGTAGATGCTCTCCAGCGCGCCTGCCTTGGGACCGTTGGCGCCGACTGCGGCGGTGAGAACGTCGCCGTCGGGGTCCGAGTCGTTGTCCAGGATGCTCAGGATGGACGTCCGTCCGGGACGCACGCCGAACTCGTCCGGCTTGGTTTCCGGTGGCCTGTTGGGCTTGGTGCGGTCCGGCAGGACGTTGATGGTGTTGTTGTCCGCGGATTCTTCGTCCTGGTCGTTGGACTGGTTCTTCGGCGGGACAACGTCGTCCCAGTTGTTGACCAGCTGCATGTTCTGGTTGACCAGCCACACGCTGCCGGAGTTGACGTCGTTCAGGACCACCAGGTCACGGTTGACGCGGAAAACGTAACTTGGCGAAGCACTTGCCTTGGGGACATCGTTCTTCTTGTCGTCAGCGTCGTTTTCACAGTCACGGACGTACTTGTTGGCACCGGCCCACGCAGCGTGGACGCACTTGTTCACCTGTACGGGAGCCGCCGGAACGCCTTCGCCCCCGGCGGCGACCGTATCCGCCGTCGAGCCGTCAAGCGGTTGCTTCAGCAGCGCCTTCCGCGTGGAGATAGCCACGAAGCCGCTGTCCCCGCCGCTCTGCTGGAGCTTGGCTTCGCGGGCGTCCTGCAGGTTGAGTTTCCGCCCGCCGGGCAGGAAGAGGTTGCCGGACGCTGCATCGAGGACTACCGGTTTGTCACCCACCACCGTGAGTTGCAGGTCCCCCGCGCCCTTCAGTTCGTCCACTCTGGTGACGTCCGAGGTGGTCCGCTCACCGTTGGCATCAACGGTGGTCACCGTGATTTCGCCCTTGCCCGGATCCGCGGTGTAGATCCGGTTGTCCTGGCCTACTGCCGAGACCATGCCCTGGGAGCCGGTGAGGACCGGCTCGGTGCCTTCTTCGTCGAAGCCGTTGACGGTGGAAGGCGAAAGCGCCCACACCTTGCCTTTTGCGGGGTCGGTCACCGAGAGGACGGTGGAACCATAACTGACCCGCGAGGACGACGGGAGCTGCTTGTCGCCACTGAGCTTCAGGTTCGCTGCGGACACCTGGTTGATGGTGGAACCGGACTCGTCGTCCACGAAGACGTTGCCGTCATGCTGCAGGACGTCAAACGTGGTGCTCGCAGGCGTCACGGCACCATCGAGGACGCGGCTGGGATAGTTCAACCGGCCCACCGCGTTCTTGGTCTTGCTCACCACCCACACGCCGCCGTCGTTCAGGTCCACCTCGGTGGTCTTGAAGCCCGGGTACAGCACGGCGAACGCCACAAGCACTGCCCCGGCCGCGGTCACGGCTGTGGCAGAGACGAGTTTCTTGTTTCGACGCTTTTTCAGCCAGTCCTTGCCGAAGAAAGAAGTCACAGCCCCAAAATTCCCTTTGTGTTCAAGTTGCGCGAAGCAGCTTCCAGGCCAACCGGCAGGCGCCGGCAGCCAGACATTCCGCAGTACCCCCATACAGCGGCGGAATTTTCAGTGCCTAAGAATATCCCACACGCCACACGGCCATCCATGGGAACCCGATACCGGGCTCTCCATTGGCTTTGACAGCATACTGTCTTCGCAGCAGGCGGCGCGATGGGTACAAGTACCCGACGTAACGGCGGGGCTTGGCTCTGCAACCATGGGGTCAGCGTCAGCATCGGGGCGCTCCGAGGCCTGCTGGATCGCCCAGGTACGTGTGACCTGCAATGATGTACCGGCCAACGTTGCGGTAGGAACCGGATTCGATCCGCCACCAGCGCTGCATTCCTACCCAGCCGTCCGTCTGGTCGATGTAACAACGGACGACGATTTGCCCTTGGTCCGAGGTGTACATCCACGGAGGCTGGTTGCCGCCCTTGCCGTCACAGGTGTACTTGTTCGGATCGTAGTTCGATCCACCAAGGGTGTAGCTGCACGAGCGTTGCACAGCACCCGGGTTCATGGTGGTGGTCCATTCCCCCTTCTTGCCGGACTTGGCGCTGGCGCTGGCCACCGGTCCACCTTGGCCCAGGGAGTTGAACGTTTGCACGTCAATGGTCCGGGTCTGTTCATAGCCGCCGGTGTTGATGGTCCTGCTGCCCGAGGCCGCCACGGTTTCCCATCCTCCGCCGTTGATGCGGATCTTGGTGGTCCGGACATCGTTGCTTGCTGAAGACGGCGAAGACCAATTGAGGGTTACCGATGGATCATTCATGGCACCATTCGTACCCGACGCGGACGGCGTTCCCGGCGCCCCATACGGAGTGGCTGATGCCGGCGCACTCGCATCCGAACTCGGCGCCACCGACGACTGCGCCGTCACTGTGATGTTGCTGGCCTGTCCATTGGCGAAGCCACCCACGGTCTGGCCTGGCTGGATGGGTCCGGATTGTCCCGTGCTGGCACGGTACGTGTAGCTGACCTCGCTGGCGCTCGAGCCGTTGCGCTGGGCCTGGTTGAGCACTGTGAAGTTGATGGTCACTTGTCCGCCCGCTCCCCCGGTGTTTGCCGGGGTTGCACTGACGTTGCCCACGGTTCCCAGCTTGCCGGTGGCCCGTCGCGGGGCGGATGCGGCACTGACCCCGCCCTTCCCGGCCTTGTTCTCGGCCTGGACCGTGAACGTGTACCCGGTTTCGGAGTTGTTGGCGGTAAACGTCGCGGTGCGGACGCTGCCAGCCACCGTCTGGGTTTGCGGGCTCCCACCGCCACCGCTCATGGTGACGTAGTAGTTCTTGATCGGGTCACCGTTGATGTCCGGCTCGGTCCAACTGGCCCGGAGCTGGTTTTGGGAGCCAACGGAAGACACGACGGCGGTGGTCGGCGCCGCGGGTGCGCCGGGCAGTCCCGCCGGGTGGTCTTCGGCGGAATACAGGCTCCAGTCCGAAGGTCCGAGGTCGTTGACGGCCTGCGCCCGCACCTTGTACTTCACGCCGTTCGTGAGGCCCGGCCAGGTGTAGCTGAGCCCGGTCACGTCGTTCTTCACCGCGATGCCGTTGGCAGGGGGCGGCGAGATCTCCAGGTTGTAGTGCTTCACCGGCGAGCCCTCGGTCTTGGCGGGGGTCCAGGTGATGGCCAGGTCCTTGTCGCCTGCTTTGACCGTGGGCGGCGCGGGCGGCGAAGGCTTTTCGTCGGGCCTGATCTCGTTCGAGGCCACCGAGGCTGGGGAATCCCCCACGTCGTTGGTGGCGGTCACGGTGAAGACGTACTTGACGTTGTTGGTCAGCCCGGTCAGCGTACACGTGGTGGTGGGGCATTCCTGCTGGAAGCCTGCCGACTTGACGGTGTACTTGGTAATCGGCGCGCCATTGTCCGACGGCGGCGCCCACTTGAGCACGGCAGTGCGGCTCCGGACGTCGGTTGCCGTCGGTGCCGATGGCGCGTCAGGTTTGTCCCGGACGGTGATCCGGACCCGGCCAACGGCCTGCCGGCCAGGATCGTCCGTCTTGTCCTTGATGGTGTACCTGACCACCAGCACGCCCTTGGACCCGGGAGCCGGGGTCACGGAAATCGAGTCCCCGGATATGGACGGCTGCCCGGCGGTTGAACCCGTCTCGGTCACGGCCGAAACGATCGTGAGCGGTTCGCTGAACGGGTTGAAGTCGTTGCCCAGCACGTTGACCGTTTGCGGCTTGCCGGCATCGGCCTTGTCCACGGTGTCGTCATTGG
Organism: Paenarthrobacter sp. NPDC089714; assembly: GCF_044748905.1. Taxonomy (NCBI): domain Bacteria; kingdom Bacillati; phylum Actinomycetota; class Actinomycetes; order Micrococcales; family Micrococcaceae; genus Paenarthrobacter; species Paenarthrobacter sp. NPDC089714. Next base: position 224,086 of record NZ_JBIVGX010000002.1, on the reverse strand, counting down.
CCACCGGCTTGGGGCGGTTGGAGGACACAACCGTGACAGTGACGGCTGCCTTGACGGGCTCGGACCGCCCGTCGGTGACGCGCAGTGGAAGGACGCCGCGAGCGCCCGGGTTCAGGGAGCCACCCGGAGTGACTTTCAGGACAGTGCCGTCAATGCGTGCGTCGAAACCGCCCGGCTGCTGGCCGTCGAACTCGAACTTGAGCTTGCCCTGGTCCTGCTCATCCACGTCTTTGGCAAGATTGCCCAGTTCCAGTTCGGTGGTATCGCCCTTGGGCGCGTCCATGGAGGCTCCGCTGAATGTTGGCGGATGGTTGGCGTTCGGGTCAGGAAGCACCTTGGTGATGATGGTCAGTGTCGATTTCAGGCCCTCAGAGTCGTCAGGCCCTGAACCATCGGTCACTTCGAAGGTGATGGAGTCCGGCCCCACGTAGTCTGCCTGCGCTGCGTAACGGAGCGCCGTGCCGTTTCCGGCAATGACATTCAGGGGGTCGCCGCCCTGGACTTTGATGGCGTCCGCAACGGTGATCCGGGGGCTTCGACCTTCGCGGACCTTGACGTAGTCCGCCAGGGACAACGTCACTTCCTTGCCGGCGGTCACCTCCACCACATCCGTCTTGGCCAGCGTCGGGTACTGAAGCCCCTGGCCGGGAATCCACATGACGGCAGTCGCGGACTGTCCGTCGATGTCCGTGACGGTGTAGGGAATCAACTGGTCCACGGGAGCCAACGTGACCACCACGTTGCCGGACGTTCCCACCCGCGCGTTCGGGTTGCCGTCCGGAAGGGAAATCTTCAGGTCCTCGGCCACGCCATCGGGATCGGAATCGTTCTTCAGCACCGGCACATCCACGGCGCTCTTGCCGAGCGTTTCCGCGAGCGTCACGTGGTCGTCCACGGCAATGGGGGCGTGCAGGGGTGCAGTGGCACTGGTCTGCACACGGATCACGGCGCTGGCTTCGGCTTTCTTGTCATCCTGGATCCGGTAGCTGACACTTTCCACCCCGGCCACGCCAGGCGCCGTCAGGACAGCCTTGCCGGCGGCAGCCTCTACCTGGAGCTCAGGCTTGGCCTCAAACGTGGGCACCAAGGCGATGGGATCGCCGTCGGGGTCTGAGTCGTTCTTGAGCACATCGACGGCGACGCGCCGTCCGGGACGGACGTCGATGACGTCGTCCACGGCGATCGGCTTCTGGTTGTCCGCTTCCGCGGGGGCGATTCCTACGATCACGGTGCCGGTGTTCTCGGCCCCGATCCTGTCCCGGACACGGTAGCTGAAGGTGTCTGTTCCGGCCGACTTTCCACCGGCCGTGTATTCGAGGTACCCGTCCCGGAGGATGGCTGTGCCAAGGGAGGGTGCCTTGTCGATCCCGATCAGCTGCACCGAGTCGCCGTCGGCATCGATGCCGTCCAGCGGAACGGGAACCCGCACGGTCATCCCGGCAACCACCCGCGCCGTCAGGTTCTTCGGTTCAGGACGGGTGTTCGCAGCATCGTCGCGGGCGCGGATCCGGATGGTCACCTGCTGGGAACCCGTCTGCCCGGACGCATTGCTGACTTTGTAGATCGCATAGACCGTCTTGGCCTCTTCGCCGGCGATGAACCGGAGCGTCTTGCCGGCCACGAACATGCGCCCATCCGCTTCGTCCGGCTGCTGCGCCAGGACGGGGTCCAGGGTGAGATCGCCCCCGTTGGGGTCGGTATCGTTCTCCAGCACGGGAATGGTCACCACGTCGCCGGCACGGACGGTGACTTCGTCCGGCTTGGCCTGCGGAGCCTGCAGCTTGGTGGGCGCGGGGACCACTTGGACGGAAATGTCCCCGGTGGCCGAGGACTTCCCGTTGGAAATCGTGTACTTCAGCGACAACTGGCCCTCGGCCCGGATGTCGGTAATCTTCACCACCGAATGGTCCAGGACCGCCACGCTGACCGGAAGGCCATCGGCCGCCGTAACCGACTGCACTACCAGCACTCCGCCGGCAGGATCCGAGTCATTGCCCAGGACGTCCACAACCGTACTCCCGCCGCTGGGCAGCAAGGCGATGTCGCGAACGGCTACCGGCGCGCCGTCGCTGTTTCCGGAGACCACGTCCACGCGAACCAGTTGCTGGGCGCTCGCCGGTCCGTTGGTGACCATATACGTGACGTAGTGTGCGCCCACTGCGGCGGAATTGAACGTGAAGGTCTGCTGGTCCGGTCCCACCACCGCAGTGGACTGGCCGTCGGGCTGTGCCTGGGCCAGCCGCAACGTGCCGCCCTGCGGATCGGTGTCGTTCTTCAGGGGCGCGATGACAGTGTCCTGACCGGCCACGGCCACCACGTGGTCCGCGTTCGCGATAGGCGGCAGTGCCCCGGCAGCGCGGACGTCCACGCTGATCTGGCCTTCGGTGGTCAGTGATCCGTCCGAGACGGTCACGTTGATCGTCTTCCGGCCCGGACCCGCGCCGGAGTCCTGGAACGTGAGCAAGCCATCGGGCCTGATCCGGACCTGGTCCGCGGGATCGCTGCTGGAGGCCGAGACCGCAAAGAGGTCGTCGCCGTCGGGATCCATCCAGTCCGTCAGGATGTACTGGTTGGCGATCTTGCCCGACTGGACCACCAGGGTGGTGTTGCGGTTGGGTTTGGGCTGCGGAGCGTTGTTTTCTTCCGGCGGCACAATCCGCAGGTCCACCTCCGCGGACGCCGTCCCGCCACGGCCGTCGTCCACCGTGTACTTGAACGATTCCGAACCGGTGGTTCCGGCCGGGACCGCGATCTGGAAGCCGGTTCCACCGTAGACCGCGGACAACGCGCCGGACTTGAGCGGTTCTCCGGCACTGACCGTCAGGACATCGCCGTCGGAATCGGCGTCGTTGTCCAGGACGGGAAGCAACGTGGTCTTTCCGGCACGCACGCCATAAGCATCCGGTTTGGCCACGGGAGGAGTGTTGGGCTTGCTGCGGTCCGGAAGTACTGTCTGCTGGACCTCATCGGCGGAATCCTTGTCTGCATCGTCTGAGGTCTGCTGGGGCGGAATCACGTCCAGCCAGTTGTTCACCAGCTGCATGTTCTGGTTGACCATCCAGACGTTGCCGGAGTTGACGTCGTTGAGGACCACCAGGTCCCGGTTCACGCGGAAAACGTACGACGGCGATGCACTCGCCTTGGGTACATCGGCGCGGTGGCTGTCAGCCTGGTTGGCGCACTCGCGAAGGTACTTGTTGGCTCCGGACCAGGCGGCGTAGGTGCAGCTGCCCATGCGGACGGGCGCCGCAGGAATGCCCTGGCCATCGGGCTTGACGGTCTTGGCCGTCCCACCGCCCAGGGGCTGCAGGAGCAACGCACTCTTGGTAGCGATGGCCACGGCGTCCGCTTCGGGTCCGGCTTGCTGGAGTTTGGCGTCCTTGGCATCGTCCAGGTGAACAGTGGAGCCACCCGGAAGGACCAGGTTTCCGTTGGCCAGGTTCAGCACCACTGCCTTGTCCCCCACGGCTGTCAGCTGGACCTCACCGGCAGCTTTGAGGGCGTCGTCGGTCCGGACCCGGGAGTCCACCGCGTTGCCTTCTCCATCCACTGTGGTGGTGGTGAGCTTGCCGGTTTTGGGGTCCAGGGTGTGGATGGCGTCGTCAGCCCCAACTATGGAGGTGATTCCCGCGGATTGTTCGATCAGCGGCTTGGATTCGTCGCTGAATCCACTGACGGATGTCGGAGAGACCGCCCACACCTTGCCCTTGGAAGGGTCCGTGACAGCCAGGACCTTGCTGCCGAAGCTCACCTTCGCGGAGCCCGGAAGTTTCTGGTCGCCGCCGAGCCGCATGTTTGCGGCACTGACGGGGTTGATGGTTGCCCCGCGCGAGTCGTCGATGAAAATATCGCCCGCTTGCTGCAGGATGTCGAAATCGTCGCTGGCCGGGACCACCGCGCCGTCGAGGGACTTGGACGGGTAGTTCAGGCGGCCGGCAGCGTTGTTGGCCTTGCTGACCACCCACACGCCGCCGTCGTTCAGGTCCACTTCGGTGGTTTTGAACCCCGGGTAGAGAATGGCGCCGGTGACAACGACAGCAACGGCCACCACCAGCGACGCTGCCCCGATGACCCTGTTGCGGCGCTGCTTTGCCGCGCTGTTTCCGGGCGCCCGGCGGCCAGGCCTCATGGACGGTGCCATCAACAATCCCCCGTGAAATTGGCAGCCGTCACCCTTCGCGCGGCTGGCTTGACGCGAACAGTCACCCAGCCTACCGGTTTAATCCATCGATTAGCGAAGATGTGATGGGTACAACTTCCCGTTCACGGCGGATCGACAGCCCGGCCGGGGACTAGTCGAGGACCAGGCCCCTGCCTTGGCCGCGGGCCAGCATCACGGGGTGGATTTCACCGAAGCCGCGCACATTTTCCGAAGCCTGCGGGACCAGCACAAAGCGCTCGTCTTGTCCCAAGGCAGCCGCCGTCATGGCATCAACCAGCACCGTTCCCGGCTGGGCCAAGCTGGTCAAACGCGCCGCCAGGTTCACCGTGGGTCCATAGATGTCACCGAGGCGGGACAGGATGCGGCCCCAAACCATGGAGACGCGGGCCTGCGGAAGAATCTCGTCCTCCGTGAACGCATGAGCCAGCGCCAGGGAAATCTCGGCACCGGCAGCAGGCGTTTCAGCGATATACAGGACTTCGTCGCCCACGGTCTTGACCAAGCGTCCGCCACCGACCGAGATGATTTCGGCGCATTTGTTTTCGAAGCGCTGCACCATTTGCGCCAGCGTCTTCTCGTTCATGCGGCGCGACAAACTGGTGTAGGACACCAGGTCGGCAAAGCCTACGGCGCGGGCCAGGGGCAGCGGAGCATCGTCTTCGTCACCTTCACGGCCTTCCTCGCTGGCCTGGAGGCCCGCTTCGGCGCGGACGGCCAGCCGTTGCACGCCGGCGTTGAGTTGACGGCGGTAGGAGTAGACCAGGATCTCCTCCAGGGAATCCACCAAGGCGGGGAGTTGGTTCACCAATTGCTTGCGGGCAACGGCATCCGGGATCCCTTGCTCCTGGACCATGTCCTCCACCAGGGCTTCGACCTGCCACACCACCATGCGGTCCGTCATTTGGCCGATGGACCTGGTCACGGAGATGGCCGCTTCCTCAGTCAGGAGACCTGCGCGGACCAGGTCAAGGATGGTCGTCAACGCGGCCTGGTCCCGTTCCGTGAAGGCCACGTCCTCATCACCCCAGTTGGGGAAACCCAAAGCGCGCCACAGTTTCCGGGCGGACAGCACGGAGACACCGGCACCGGCAGCAACTTCACGACGGCGGAGCTTGCGTTCGCCGCCCAGCAGGCGGGCCTCCAGCGACTTAATGGCGAGCCGTTCCGCGGACATCACGCCGGTCGGCGGCCCGGTGGGCACCGCCTGGCTGGGTACTGGTTCCGTGTCTTCATCCACTGAAGGTTCGGGTACGGCGTCGAACTCCTGGTCCAGGTCCTCGCCGGACTGCTGATCCTCAACGCTCATCTCTTCCACCTTCTCTCACTTCCCACGGCAATTCCTCAAAATCCGGCAGCACTTCTCCTTCGAGGACTCCGTCCCTCGGCAGATCCTCCAAGGCATCGATGATGAAGCCACGGAATTTCCCCACTTCGGGAACGTCCGCGAGGATCGTCATTCCGGAGTGCCCGGTATCCAAGGATATATTCCCCGAGTGCAAGGTCCGCTGGAGGAGGCTCTGCTGGATGCCTACATTGCGGACGGACATCAACGGAACCTGCCAGTCCCCTCGCCGCAGCATCCCGTGCTTGGCAATGATGCGGCGGCTTGTCAGGATGTAGCGCAGGGACCGCCACCGCAGGAAACGCTTGACGCTGTAGGCCAGGATCGCGAAGGCAGCGAGACCCAAGCAAACACCCATCAGCCACGGCGTCCATGCGCTGGTGATGAAGGGTGCCAGGCGCTGCGGATTTCCCTTGGCAATCCACGCAGTCGCATACCCGGCCACGGCGGGAAGAAGGATGAGCACCAGCACCGGAAAGAAAAGGGCGCGCGGCTGCTGCCGCGTGATGGTCAGCACCTGCTCCCCCGGAAGCAGTTCCTTACGCATAACCGCTTTCTGTGGCACGCAGGTGCACCACGTCTCCGGCCGTCACCACGTGCTCACGGCCTCCGTGGTCCACCACCAGCAGGGATCCATGCTCGTCGAGGCGCGATGCGTGGCCCACCAGCTCATGGTCGCCGGGCAGGTGCGCCCGGACTTCGCGGCCCAGCGTGACCATGGCCGATTCGACCCGCTTGTGCAGCGACGGTCCGCCGGCGAGTCCGGCCGCGGGGTCGCCTTCGGCGTTGCAGAAGCTCCGGTAGAGACGGGCGAAACTCGAAAGGTAACTCTTCAGCAGCGCGGTGCGGTCCGTCGTCGTGGTTCCTTCCAAGGCGAGCGACGTTGCCGTGGGGACGGGCAGTTCGTCCTCGGACAGCGTGACGTTGAGTCCCACGCCGAGGATCACGGCCGGGACCGAGCCGTCGCCCAGAGGGGTCATTTGCGCCAGGATGCCCGCGATTTTCCTTCCGTTGACCAGGACGTCGTTGGGCCACTTGATCTCCGCCGTGACTCCCGCGGTCTGCTGGAGCGCTTCGCGCAAGGCAACGGCGGCAAGCAGGGACAGCCAGGAATAGCTCTGCGTGGGAACGGGCATGCCCTCGGCCGTCACCGGACGGAGCACCATGGACACCGACACCGCCGAGCGCTCGGGCGATTCCCAATGCCGGTCGAGCCGCCCGCGCGCCGCTGTCTGGTGCTCGGCCGTCAGCACGGCCAGGTCTGCCCACTTCTTCGGCTCAACCGTCACGGCGCGCACCAGGTCGGCGTTGGTTGATCCCGTGGATTCCACGATGTTGAGCTGGGAAATGCCACTCGCTGCAAGGAAATCGGGCGACAACAGCGCCTCGCGGTCCAAGGCGGCGCGGAGCTGGGGCTCGTTCGGTTCGCGGCTTTCAGGCTGTTCGGCGTCCATAGCTGAATCCTATCCAGTTACCGGGCGCCGGACCGCTCCCCGGAGGTGTGAATCCGCTTAGAGGAAGATGTCCGGAACCAGCCGGTCTTCCGGCGCCCCGAGGCTGTACGGAGAGAAGTCGCGCACACCAGCCGCACGCAGGACTTCTTCGTCCGTATGGAAGTTTCCGGTCCCGTAGTTGCCCGCCCCGGCCAGGATCGCGTGGGCGGCGTCCGCCATGATTTCCGGCCCCCGGGCAGCCTGCACCATTTGCTGCCCACCGGGCATGTTCCGGATGGCGGCAGTATCGATCAAGGTGCACGGCCAGAGGGAGTTGACCTGCACGCCGTCGTCCTTCAACTCCTCGGCGAGCCCCAGGGTGGTGAGGCTCATACCGTACTTGGCCATGGTGTACGCCAGGTGCATGCCCGCCCACTTGGGGTCGAGGTTCAGGGGCGGGGACAGCGTCAGGATGTGGCCATGCTCCGATTCACGCAGCGCAGGCAGCGCCATTTTGGACAGCAGGAAGGTTCCTCGGACGTTGATGTCCTGCATGAGGTCGTACCGCTTCATGTCCACGGCATCGGTGCGGGACAGGTCAATCGCTGAGGCGTTGTTGATCACGACGTCGATCCCGCCAAATCGTTCGACGGCGGCAGTCACGGCAGCGGCGACGTCCTCGTCCTTGCGGACGTCCCCCACCAGGGGCAGGGCCTGGCCGCCTGCGGCGACCAGTTGTTCGGCCGCGGTGAAGACGGTCCCTTCAAGCTTGGGGTGCGGTTCGCCGGTCTTGGCCAGAAGGACGATGTTGGCACCATCGCGGGCAGCGCGTGTGGCGATGGCCAGGCCGATGCCGCGGCTCCCGCCGGACATGATGATGGTGCGGCCCTTGAGCGATCCCTGGGCGGTGTAAGGGGACGAAGCAACGTTGCTCTGAGTCATGGGGACACTCTAGCCCAGTTATGTTACCCACGGGTAACTTAGGGTGGTCCGGGTTGGCAGAAGAAGGCACTCCTCCGCATCCGCCACGGCGAGCCCCATCGGGCAAGGGCGTCGAAAATTGTAGGGTTTCTACAGCGGTTCGCGGCAAAGGCGTCACTAGACTGGCCAACAGGGCCTGTTCTTTGTACGGAAGCTACTTAACCAGTTGCTTTCCCGGACATGGACCGCGCCAAGGAATATCAGCTACAGAGCCGGAGACACTTGATGAGCCACGATCTGACAACGACAGCGGGAAAGATCGCCGACTTCCGCGACCGCCAGGCACGTGCCGAGCAGCCTTCCGGCCCGGAAGCGATCGAGAAGCAGCACGCACGCGGCAAGAACACCGCACGCGAACGCATCGACCTCCTGGTTGATCCCGGCTCGTTTGTTGAGTTCGACGCCCTCGCCGTCCACCGCTCCACGGCCTTCGGCATGGAGAAGAAGAAGCCCCTCGGCGACGGCGTGGTCTCCGGCTACGGCACCGTGGACGGCCGCCTCATCGCCATCTACAGCCAGGACTTCAGCGTCTACGGCGGCTCCCTCAGCCAGGTCAACGGCGAGAAGATCGTCAAGGTGCAGGAATTCGCCCTCCGCAACGGCTGCCCCGTAGTGGGCATCAATGACGGCGGCGGCGCCCGCATCCAGGAAGGCGTTGCTTCCCTGGCCATGTTCGCGGACATCTTCCGCAACAACGTCCACGCCTCCGGCGTCGTCCCGCAGATCTCCCTCATCATGGGTCCGTGCGCCGGTGGCGCCGCGTACTCCCCCGCCCTCACCGACTACGTGGTGATGGTGGACAAGACCTCCCACATGTTCATCACCGGCCCGGACGTGATCAAGACCGTCACCGGTGAAGACGTGGACATGGAAACCCTGGGTGGCGCACGCCAGCACAACGCCACCACGGGCACGTCCACGTACCTCGCGTCCGACGAAGCCGACGCCATCGAGTTTGTCCGCGAACTCCTGGACTTCCTGCCCTCGAACAACCTGTCCGAGGCCCCGGTGGTGGAACACGACCAGGAACTGGACATCGACGAGGACGATCTCGCCTTGGACGGCCTGATCCCCGATTCCGCCAACCAGCCGTACGACATGCGCAAGGTCATCGAGCAGATCGTCGATGACGCACACTTCCTGGAAATGCAGGCCCTTTACGCCCCCAACGTGATCATCGGCTACGGCCGCGTTGAAGGGCACACGGTAGGCATCGTGGCCAACCAGCCCATGCAGTTTGCCGGCACGCTGGACATCTCGGCGTCCGAGAAGGCAGCCCGCTTTGTCCGGCACTGCGACGCCTTCAACATCCCCATCATCACTCTGGTGGACGTTCCGGGCTTCCTGCCGGGCAAGGACCAGGAATTCCAGGGCATCATCCGCCGCGGCGCCAAACTCCTTTACGCCTACGCAGAGGCCACTGTCCCCAAGCTCACGGTCATCACCCGGAAGGCCTACGGCGGCGCGTACATCGTGATGGGCTCCAAGAAGCTCGGTGCGGACCTCAACCTCGCCTGGCCCACCGCCCAGATCGGCGTCATGGGAGCCCAAGGCGCCGTGAACATCCTCTACCGCCGCGATCTTGCCGCGGTTGCCGAGGCCGGCGGCGACGTGGAAGCACGGCGCGCGGAGATCATCCAGGGTTACGAGGAAGAACTGCTCAACCCCTACCAGGCCGCCGAGCTTGGCTACGTTGACGCCGTGATCGCACCGTCCGATACCCGCGTGCAGATCATCCGGGGCCTGCGCGCCCTGCGGGACAAGCGCGCCAGCCTGCCCACCAAGAAGCACGGGAACATTCCCCTGTGAGCGCGGCCCAGAACCCGGTACCGGCCAACGAGCCGGTGCTCCCTATGTTCTCCGTGGTCAAGGGAGATCCCACGCCCGAAGAACTTGCGGCCCTTGCCGCCGTCGTCGCTTCCGTTGGAGTACCCCAGACACCGGAACCGGCCGCCAAGCCGAACGTCCGCCACTGGGTGCGCCGCCAACAGTTGCGCCTGGACCCCACCCCGGGGCCCGGCGCGTGGCGGCGAAGCCGCGGCTGAAGCTTTCAATAACCCTTTCACATGGCGAAGGTGGCGGTTAGGCTCTTCGGGTGACTACTGCAAACACGCCCGTACGAGCCAAGTCCGCCATCGATGCCGTAGCTGACGCGTACACAGAAAAGCTGATCGAACTCAATCCCAGCTTCGCCACCACCTTGGGGCTTCCTGGCCACGAGACCGAATACCAGGACTACTCTCCCGCCGGCGCGGAAGCCCACGCGGAGGCCGCAAAGTTGGCCTTGGATGCCCTGGCCGGCCTTGAACCGGGCGATGACGTGGACGCCGTCACGCTCGACGCCATGCGCGAACGCCTCGGCCTGGAACTGGAAATCCACGAGTCGGGGTGGGACGCCGCAGACCTGAACAACATTGCGTCGCCCGCCCAGGACATCCGCGCCGTCTTCGACCTCATGCCCACCGACACGGTGGAGCAGTGGGGACACATCGCAGGCCGCGCAGCCAACGTTCCTGGTGCAGTTGATGGCTACATCTCGTCCTTGCGCGCCGGCGCAGTCTCCGGGAAGGTCTCCGCGGCACGCCAGGTCCGTATCGTCATCGAACAGACCGGCCGGTATGCCGCCCCGGATGGTTTCTTCGCCAAACTCGCCGCCGATGCCTCGGCCGGCGGTACGCCGCTGCCGGCAGACGTCCAGGCAAAGCTCGACGCCGGCACTGCCGCAGCGCGTGAAGCGTACAGTGCGTTGGGGGCCTACCTGCGGGACGAACTGCTCCCCCTCGCCCCCAAAAAGGAAGCTGTGGGCCGGGAACGGTACGCCCTGGCCTCACGGTCCTTCCTTGGTGCGACGGTTGATCTTGAAGAAACCTACGCCTGGGGCGTCCAGGAGCTCGAGCGCCTGATCGCCGAGCAGGAAAAGGTGGCCGACCAGATCAAGCCCGGCGCGTCGATCGAGGAAGCCAAGAGCATCCTCAACAACGATCCCGCCCGGCAGATCAAGGGTACCGACGCCTTGAAAGCCTGGATGCAGGAGCTCTCCGACCGGGCCGTGTCCGAGCTCGCCGACGTCCACTTCGAGATCCCGGACGTCATGAGGACACTCGAATGCATGATCGCGCCGACGGATGAGGGCGGCATCTACTACACCGGGCCCTCCGACGATTTCTCCCGGCCGGGCCGCATGTGGTGGTCCGTTCCTGCCGGTGAGGACACCTTCACCACCTGGTCCGAGACCACCACGGTGTTCCACGAGGGCGTTCCCGGCCACCACCTCCAGGTGGCCACGGCAACCTACCGGCGGGAATTGCTCAACAACTGGCGCCGCAACGTCTGCTGGGTCTCAGGGCACGGTGAAGGCTGGGCGCTCTACGCAGAACAGCTCATGCTGGAACTCGGCTACCTCAAGGATCCCGGCGACCACATGGGAATGCTCGACGGGCAGCGCATGCGTGCGGCCCGCGTGGTCTTCGACATTGGCGTGCACCTGGAGCTCCCCGTCCCCGAACGCTGGGGCACGGGCACCTGGACCCCGGAGAAGGGCTTCGACTTCCTCAAGGCCAACCTGGACATCAGCGAGGGCCAACTTCAGTTCGAATTCACCCGTTACCTCGGCTGGCCCGGACAGGCGCCGTCCTACAAGGTGGGCCAGCGGTTGTGGGAACAGATCCGGGCCGAGCTCGAAACCCGCGACGGCTTCGACCTCAAGTCTTTCCACAGCAAAGCACTCAACATTGGTTCGGTAGGCCTGGACGTGCTGCGACGGGCGTTGCTGGGCTAGCGCGCTTTCGGCCGGGGAGCATCAGGCGCCGGGTTCGCACCCGTTCCCGCCGAGCGCACCACTCAGGCGCCGGGTTCGCACCCGCTCCCGCCGAGCGCACCACTGGTTACGGGTGCGCTCGGCGGCAATGGGTGCGCTGATATTTCCGACTGCCGGAGAGCAACGTCACAAACGAACACGGAATAACTTTTACGCACGTAACATTTCTAAACGTCCGTTCGCTATGTTATTCGCGAAGCACCTACCGTGTTCCGGTGAGCACCTCAAACACCATCACTCCCGCGACCGGCAAGACCGGTTCCCGGCTCCCCAAGTGGGCCAGTTCCTTCGGCGTCCAGATCATCGCCGCCCTCATCGTCGGGTTGGTTCTTGGCCTAGTTGCCAAGTACACCGGCAGCACCAAGACCGCCCCCAACGGTCTCGGCGCTACCCTCGCGACGATCGGCTCCAGCTACGTCTCGTTGCTGCAGACCGCCGTCGTTCCCCTGATCTTCACCGCCGTAGTGAGTTCCATCGCGAACCTGCGCCAAGTGTCCAACGCTGCGCGCCTCGCCTGGAACACGCTGCTTTGGTTCGCCATCACCTCGCTCGTCTCGGTGCTGATCGGTATCGGCCTGGGCGTCCTCCTGCAGCCCGGTGCGGCCACCGGGATCACGCAGAAGGCGGAATACGCAGGCAAGACCGGCGACTGGTGGGCCTTCCTGATCGGGCTGTTCCCCAAGAACTTCCTTGGCCTGGGCGCGAACTCCACGGTCACCGAAGCTGCCAACACAGCCACCACGGTGAGCACCTCTGTGAACTTCAACGTCCTCCAGATCCTGGTGGTGGCGATCGCCGTTGGCGTTGCCGCCCTCAAGGTGGGCAAGCAGGCCGAAGCGTTCCTGACGTTCAACGCCTCCGCCCTGGCCGTGATCCAGAAGGTTCTGTGGTGGATCATCCGCGTGGCTCCGCTCGGCACCATCGGCCTGATCGGCAATGCCGTGGCCATCTATGGCTGGGACACCATTGGCTCCCTCGGCAAGTTCACCGTGGCCATCTACATCGGGCTGGCCTTGGTGCTCTTCGTGCTGTACCCGATCCTGGTCCGCACGCACGGACTCTCCATCAAGCAGTACTTCTCCGGCGTCTGGCCCGCCGTGCAGCTCGCCTTCGTTTCCCGCTCCTCCATCGGCACGCTGCCGCTCACGCAGCGCGTCACTGAGCGCAACCTCGGCGTTCCCTCCGGTTACGCCTCCTTCGCCGTGCCGCTGGGCGCCACCACCAAGATGGACGGCTGCGCGGCGATCTACCCTGCCGTCGCTGCGATCTTCGTGGCCCAGTTCTTCGGCATCAACCTGGACTTCAGCCAGTACCTGCTGATCGTGCTGGTTTCGGTCCTCGGTTCGGCAGCAACGGCAGGCACCACCGGCGCCGTCGTCATGCTGACGCTGACGCTCTCCACGCTGGGACTGCCGCTGGCCGGCGTCGGCCTTCTCTTGGCGATCGACCCCATCCTGGACATGGGCCGCACCGCCGTCAACGTGGCCGGACAGGCCCTGGTCCCCGCGATCGTGGCCAAGCGCCAGGGCATCCTGGACGAGTCGCTGTACAACGCACCGCGCAACGGTGCCGCCTTCTCCGACGAGTACGCAGCCGAGACCGCTGCCGCTGCGGCTGACGAACGCGAACTGGCGGACGCCAAGGGCTAGGAACCCAAAGCTGTTGTTGACACGCAATCCCTTGGGGAGATCTCCCCAAGGGATTGCGCCATTTAAGGCCGGACACTGAGTAGGCTCAGGTTCATGCTGATCGTTACTTCCAATGAGATTCCCGGCCACCGCATTGACGCCGTCTTCGGCGAAGTCATGGGCCTTACCGTCCGTTCACGCGACATCGGATCGCAAATGCTCGCCGGTTTCCGTTCCCTGGGCGGAGGCGAGCTCCCCGAAATGACCAGGGCCCTGTATGAAAGCCGCCAGGAAGTCATGGCGCGCATGGTCAACGAGGCACAGCAGCGTGGCGCCAACGCGATTGTGGCCATGCGCTTCGACACCTCGGAAATGGGCACCAACTGGACGGAAGTCTGCGCCTACGGAACGGCAGTCTATGTCCTCCCCCTCGGTGAAGGTGAGCCCGGCGCTACCGGCCAGTCGATTTACCTGACCAAGCAGCCCCAGCAGGGCGCGGGGCAGTCCGCCCCCTCCCAGCCGGCGACCCCGACGCAACCGGGCGCGCAGCAGCCGGGTCAGCAGTTCCCCGGCCAGTCGCAACCGGGCGCGCAGCAGCCGGGTCAGCAGTTCCCCGGCCAGCAGTTCCCGGGTCAGTCGCAGTACTAGCCCCACCTCGGCAAACCAGGTCCCGTCCATGCTCGTGGCACCTCTCATGCGCGGCGCTTTGGCGAGCAAGGACGGGACTTGCTCAAGCCTGATGCCCTCGCGCTACGGCCCACCCGGCAGACGGGCAGCCGGGCTCAATGCAGGACCATGCCCCGGCAGCGGCGGAGCCTTCGATCTGTAGGTGTGGCCCGTTGGCGTGGTCACTTCCAGGGTGTGCAGGCACGGGTGGTGCGCGCCCTGCCCACTGGTCGGTGGCTTCGCTGTCCAACCGGGGTTTTCCTTAGTGTGGTTGCACTGCTCGCAGAGCCCTGCGCCGTTGCGCAGGGTGGTTGGGCCTCCGGCATGCCACGGAACGATGTGGTCGATGTGCCGAATGGGCGCGTCGCAGTAAGGCGTTCGACACAGAGCGTCCCTCGCCTCGATGAACCTCCGCATGCCGCCAGGAAAGAGCCTTGCCCTGGAATCCATGGCCACGAGTTCCCCGTTGGCCGGGGCGGCGAAGAGGCGCCGTAGATACACCTCGAATGCCGGATCCGACGGTGGTCTGCATCGCTCGGACGACTCATGCGTCCCCGCAGAAGGCCGCGGCGGCCCACACTCCCCGGGCAGCGCCTGCCCAAGCTGCCTCAACGGCGCACCGGCCTCCGCCAGCGGCAGCCCACACTCCCCGGGTGGCGCGTGCCCAGGCTGCCTCAACGGCGCACGGGCCTCCGCCAGCGGCGGCCCACCCTCCCCGGGCAGCGCCTGCCCAGGATGCCTCACCGGCGCACCGGCTTCCGCCAGCGGTGGACTGCACTCCCCGGGTGGCGCCGGGTCAGCTTTGCCCACGAGTTCCCTGGCCCAACCACCCGGGACTATTCCGTACCCTTCAAGCCTTGCGGGCTCGCTGTCTCCTTGGAACAGCGTGCGGTCCGTCATGACCAGCTGCACTTCCACCTTGGAAATGCCGCCCGGCGTACCCGTGAGTCTCTCGACGAGGGTGTCCGCCATGACTTGGCCGCGGGAACGTTCATCACCCGTCGAACGAGCCGAATCTGCAGCCTCCGTCAGGGCCTTGTAGGCGGCTACCCCATGGGCGACAGGAAGCAGCGCGGTCAAAATTGCCATGGTGTCCGGCGCCGGCCGAAGGCCCACATGCCGCTCCGAGGCCGCACGCGCCGCTCGTTGCGTCACTGAACGAGGATCCCGCCGATATGCGGCAGCCTTGGCAGCAGCGATGATCGAACGATCCCCGACGCCTTCGAAGGTTCCCATGTCCGCGGCGAGTTCTTCGTCCACAGCGCAGCGATCCTCGGCTGACAAGCATGCAGTTTCCTTGACCAACAGCGTTGCGCGCCATTCGTTGAGCTGGCCGGCATCCAAAGCGGCCATCGTGTGGGGCATCTCGGTCACCAGCGCTTTGGCGAGCCCCAGCAGCCGTGATCCACGGTTCGGCGATTCACGCCGCGCCAACGCAATCTGGGCAGCAACCCCGTTGCCGCGTTCCGATGCCGGAACGCCTCGCTCAGCTTGGACCTGGCGCTGTGCGTGATCGAACGCTACGGCGATCTTGGCTTGGAGGCCGGAAATCGCGGACTTCATGTCCTCCAGGATGCGCAGTTGGTCAATCAACTGAGTGGCAACGGTCGCAGGATCAGCGCCGTTCCGGACGGCAGCGGACGGACCTGCAGCGCTCCGGACGGACGCTGACGGGAGCGCGGCCAGGGTCACAGCGTCTCGATTGAGGGCCTCCCGGAAGGTCTCCTGCCCACTACCCGAGGCAAGCGACCGCACGTCCCCCACCTCCGCTAGCAGCACCTCTTTTCCGTCCATGCCTCAACTCTTCCAGAGGGGTCTGACATTATTCGCGCCCTGCTTCGAGGCGTCTCCGGGACCTGTCGCGGGCGCCCCGGCGAGGTGCCAATTTGCGCAAACCTTGAATCAAATTGCGCAGAGTGCAAAGTTGCACTTAGTGTAAGTATGTGACCCCAACCAACCCGTCGGCCACCATGGAGCCAAGTGCTCCCTCGCGCCGCGAACTCAACAAGGCCGCTACCCGTGCCTCCATTGCGGCAGCCGCCCTCGACCTGTTGCGAAGCAACGGTCCTGGAAACTTCACCGTCGAGGACATCGCCGCGAGCGCCGGCGTTTCCCGACGGACTTTTTTCAACTACTTCCCAAGCCTCGAGGCAGCCCTGTCTTCGGTTGCCGACGGCTTCATGGACCGGGCCTTGGAGCAGTTCAGGCTGCGGCCCAGCGACGAAACCATCCTCGAATCGGCCCAGGCAGCCCTCATGGCCCTGGCCGATCCCATGTCCGTCGCCCCCATGGCGGAACTGTTCAGCCTGACCCAGGACAACCGCTCGCTGGCCCGTTCCGAACTCGAGGCGTGGGAGCACTGCACCGGACAAATCATCGATGCTGCCCGCTCCAGGTTGGGTCCGGATGTCAGCGAGCTGTACCTCTATGCCTTGGCCGGAGCCGTCATTTCCTGCGGCAAAGCCGCCATGACCGTCTGGTTCGCCGAATGCGGACCGGACCTGTCCCCCACATCCCTGGCGATCCTCCGCCAGCACCTCATCGATGCGATGGGGCTCCTCGGAGCCGGCTTCGCGCCGTCGTCGTTAGCGTCACTTCAAACAGCATCCGTTCCCACCTCCACAGATCGGTCCTGACATGGCATCGCTCCTTTACCGTCTAGGCAAGTTTTCGTATCGCCGCCGCTGGCTGGTCATCTCCCTGTGGCTGGCCGTCCTGGTGGCCGTGGGCGGATCGGCCGCTGCTTTCCACGGCACCATGTCCAACAACTTCACCATCCCGGGCACCGAGACCCAGCGGATGGCCGACAAACTGAAGGAAGCGCTTCCGGCGTCGTCCGGCGGTTCAGCCAGCGTGGTCTTCGACGCCGGTGACTCCGGCTTCGACCAGGCCAAGAAAGACGCCGTCGCGGCTGCCTTGGACAAGCTCAAGGCCCTGCCCGATGTCCAGGGGACGGTGAACCCCTTCACCACCCAGGAGCAGCTGGACTCCGCCGCCAGCCGGATCGCTGACGGCGAAGCGAAGGCAGCTGCCGGGCAGGCCCAACTGGACGCCTCCCGGGCGCAGATCACAGCCGGGGAAGCTCAGCTTGCGGCCGCCGAGCAGCGACTCGCCGCCTCGGGCCTTTCACCCGAGCAGATCGAGGCCCAGCTTGGTGCCCGGCGCGCCGAACTGGCCGCAGGCAAGGAAAAGCTCGACGCCGGGACCAAGGAAGCTGCCGACGGGGCCGAAACGCTGGCGCTGGGCAAGCGGGAGGCCGCAGCGTCCGAGGGCCTCCGGTTCGTCTCCAGTGACAACAAAGCAGCGATCGCGCAGGTCCAGTTCAAGACCTCCATCAACGCAGTGGATCCCGCCGTCCGCAAGGAAGTCCAGGACATCGTCCATGGTGTCTCGTCCGCAGGCGTCACGGCCTACGCCAGCAAGGAGATCACCGAGGACGTCTCGCAGATCTTCGGCATCGCGGAAATCGTCGGCGTCGCCGTAGCAGCCGCCGTCCTGATCATCATGCTCGGTACGCTCATCGCCGCGGGCCTCCCCCTGATCATGGCGTTGATCGGCGTCGCAGTAGGCGTCGGGGGCACGTTTGCGCTGACCGGTGTGATCGACATGAGTTCCATCTCGCCGATGCTTGCCCTCATGCTGGGCCTCGCTGTGGGCATCGACTACTCCCTCTTCATCGTCAACCGGCACCGCAGCCAACTCCTCGCCGGCATGGATGGCGAAGAATCCGCGGCCCTCGCTACAGGCACCTCGGGCAACGCCGTGCTGTTCGCCGGGCTCACCGTCATCATTGCGCTGGCTGCACTGGTGGTTCCCGGGCTGCCCTTCCTGGCGGTCATGGGTGTTGCCGCCGCAGCGACAGTTGCTGTCGCCGTCGTCGTCGCTTTGACCTTGACACCCGCCATCCTTTCGCTCATTGGCCGTCGCCTGATTTCCAAGCGAGCCTGGGCCAAAGCCGCGCGACACAACGCCGAACCCGGCCACGAGGCGGCCGATCGCGCCCTCGAAGAGAAGCGCAGCACCCGCGGCTGGGGCGGCCTCGTGACCCGCCATCCATGGGTTTCACTGGTTGCCAGCATCGTGCTGCTCGGCGCGCTTGCGCTGCCGGCCTCCCAGTTGCGTTTGGCACTGCCCGACGGCGGCTCGGAACCGGTGGATTCGCAGGCGTTCAAGGCCTATGACCTCACCCGCAACAGCTTTGGCGAAGGCATGACCGGACCCATCATCGTGGTGGCCGAATTCCCTGAAGGGCTCAGCGAAAACGATGCCAAGGGCAAGCAGTACGACGTCGCCGACAAGCTGCGCAGCGTCGAAAACGTCACCGCCGCGGTTCCTGTGGCCTTGAGCGACGACCGCCGCACGTCCCTGTTCCAGGTCATTCCGAAGGAAGGCCCGGCCAGTGCCAGCACCGTAAACGTGGTGTCCGAACTCCGCGACAAGGGCACGGAAATCCGCGATCAAACCGGTGTGACCATCGGTTTGACCGGGCAAACCGCGGGCAACATCGATGTCTCGGCCAAACTCGGCGCCGCCCTGCCGCCTTACCTGGCGATCGTCGTCGGGCTGTCCTTGATCCTGCTGCTACTGGTGTTCCGCTCGATCGTTGTTCCACTGCTGGCGACAGGCGGGTTCCTGCTCTCGCTCGCCGCCGCCTTCGGCGCCGTGGTGGCCGTGTACCAGTGGGGCTGGCTGGGAAGCGTGTTCGACGTCGCCAACCCTGGTGCTGTCCTGAGCTTCCTGCCCATCATCCTGATCGGCGTATTGTTCGGGCTCGCGATGGACTATCAGGTGTTCATTACCTCGGGGATGCGTGAGTCCTTCATGCACGGCGAATCCGCCAAGCACGCAGTCCGCACCGGCTTCAGCCACGCGGCCGCCGTTGTGACCGCAGCCGCGATCATCATGGTCAGCGTGTTCTCCGGCTTCATCTTCAGCCACCTGACCATGGTCCGGCCGCTCGGCTTCGCGATGGCGTTCGGCGTACTGATCGATGCGTTCGTTGTCCGCATGACGATCGTGCCGGCCATCATGTACCTTCTCGGCGAGAAGGCCTGGTGGCTGCCCAAGTGGCTCCAGCGGATCCTGCCGGACGTGGATGTGGAAGGCGCCAAGTTACAGCGCTCCGACCGCAGCTCGGCAAGTTCCGGCGAACTGGTCCACTGACCCTCTATCACCAAACCGCCCCTTCCCGACGAACGCTCTCTCACCGGTTGCCCCACGGGCGCCGGCAAGGGGGCGTTCGTCGCCTCATGCACCCTCCCCACCGGACGCTCTCTCACCAAACCGCCCCTCCCCGCGGACCCTCTCTCACCAAACCGCCCCTCCCCGCGGACCCTCTTTCACCAAACCGCCCCTCCCCACCGGACGCTCTCTCACCAAACCGCCCCTGCGCGCGGACCCTCTCTCACCAAACCGCCCCTCCCCGCGGACCCTCTCTCACCAAACCGCCCCTCCCCGCGGCCCCTCTTTCACCGCGACGCTCGGCGCATGACCTCAGCAATAACGTCAGCTGCGGTTAAGCCCGTAAGCGTCGGGATGGCGTCATCTCGGGACCAGGGAGTGCCACGCGAAACCCAACCCGTCCGCAAACCTGCGTTTCTGCCACCCAAGATGTCCGCTACGGGGTGATCCCCGACCATCCAGCCGTCGTCAAGGTCGGTATCCAGGCGTTGGGCGGCTATCTGGAGTATCTCCCGCTCTGGCTTGCTGACACCGACCTCCTCAGAAATGACGATTGCATCGACGTATTCTTCCAGCCCCAGAAGATCGATTTTCCGGGTTTGCTGTGCAGTGGCTCCGTTCGTTACGATGCCGACGCGCCAACCTGCCTCCCGGGCAGCCTCAAGCGCTTGTAGGTTCCGGGCGTCCATGGACATGAGATCAACATGCTCAAAGAGCAAAATCTGCACTAGGGCCGCAATGTCGTGGTTGAGCCCAAACTTGATCTTCATCTGCCCTGCGAGGGAAAGCCTCGACTCATATCCATCCCGGTCTGCCCCTATGAGCCAATCCGCGTCGCGGCGTGGACGTCCGAGGCGTTGGACAAACTCTTTGGCCCCCTGATCGAACGCCCACGCCCTGTCGACCAAGGTGTTGTCCAAATCTACGCGAAGCAGCATTCGCCCAGCCTAGGCTGCCGAGGTGAGAGAGCGATCACCGAAAAGAGCGAATCGGTGAGAGAGGGACCCCCGAAAAGGGCGATTTGGTGAGAGAGGGTCCGTATTAGGCTGGGAGGCGTGACTCGATTGATCCTCGCCTCCCAGTCCCCCGCCCGTACCAAGCTCCTCACGGAGGCGGGCATCCGGCACGACGTCCTGGTCTCGGACGTCGACGAGGATGCGGTGCAGGCCAAGTACGGAGTGACGGACCCGCACGACACGGCGCTCCTGCTGGCCCGCGCCAAGGCCGAGGCGGTCGCGTCGCTTCCCGAGGCCGAGGGTGCGCTGGTGATCGGCTGCGATTCGGTGTTCGAGTTCGACGGCGAGTCGCACGGCAAGCCGTACACGGCCGAGGTCGCGAAGGAACGGATGCTCCGCATGAGCGGCTCGAAGGGCGTGCTGCACACGGGCCACTGGTTGGTGGACTGCCGCGACACGGAAGCAGACGTGGACGACGACGAGACCGCCGAAGGCACGGGCGCCACCTTGGGTGCCGTCTCCAGTGCGGAAGTGCACTTTGCGGAGATGTCCGAAAACGACATCGACGCCTACATAGCCACCGGCGAACCCCTTCACTGCGCAGGCTCATTCACCATCGACGGCTTGGGCGGGGCCTTCATCCGCAAGGTGGACGGGGACCCGCACGCCGTCGTCGGGCTTTCCATCTCAACGCTCCGCGATCTGCTGGTCCACGCGAACGTTGGCATCACCGAACTGTGGGCACCACAGGCGTAAGGGACCAGTTTGTAGCAACCCTACAAAGGAACAGCGCTTCACACACGGAATCCCCCATCAATATGGGCGGAACCCTCACAATCGCGCTAGGCTCCCTGAAGGACAGAAGGAGTCAACAACTTGTCAGCTAACCCGGCGCAGCCCATTTCCAGCCCTCTTACCAAGGTCTTGATTGCCAACCGCGGCGAGATCGCGGTCCGCATCATCCGAGCAGCCCGGGACGAAGGCATCGCCTCCGTAGCCGTCTACGCAGACCCGGACCGCGACGCCCTGCACGTCCGCCTCGCCGACGAGGCCTACGCACTGGGTGGCAACACGGCCGCGGAGTCGTACCTGGTGATGGACAAGATCATCGACGTCGCCAAGCAGTCCGGCGCTGACGGCATCCACCCCGGCTACGGCTTCCTGGCCGAGAACGCCGAGTTCGCCGCCAAGGTGATCGAGGCCGGCATCAACTGGATCGGCCCCTCCCCCGCGGCGATTTCCGCTCTGGGCGACAAGGTCCAGGCCCGCCACATCGCCGAGAAGGTTGGCGCCCCGCTGGTTCCCGGCACGGCAGACCCCGTCCAGGACGCGGACGAGATCCTGAAGTTCGCCGAGGAATTCGGCCTCCCGGTTGCCATCAAGGCCGCCTTCGGCGGCGGTGGCCGTGGCATCAAGGTTGCCCGCACCATGGAAGAGATCCCGGAACTCTACGAATCCGCCGTCCGTGAGGCCGTTGCGGCCTTCGGACGCGGCGAGTGCTTCATCGAGCGCTTCCTGGACTCCCCGCGCCACGTTGAAACCCAGTGCCTGGCCGACGCCCACGGCAACGTGGTTGTGGTCTCCACCCGCGACTGCTCCCTGCAGCGCCGCAACCAGAAGCTCGTGGAAGAGGCTCCGGCCCCCTACCTGAGCGAAGAGCAGATCAAGCGTCTGTACGAGTCCTCCAAAGCCATCCTTAAGGAAGCCAACTACCTGGGCGCCGGAACCTGCGAATTCCTGGTGGGCCAGGACGGAACCATTTCCTTCCTGGAGGTCAACACCCGCCTCCAGGTGGAGCACTGCGTGTCCGAGGAAGTCACCGGAATCGACCTGGTCCGCGAACAGTTCCGCATTGCCCGCGGCGAGGCCCTCGGCTACGACGACCCCGAAGTCCGGGGCCACTCCTTCGAATTCCGCATCACCGGCGAGGACCCGGGCCGGAACTTCATGCCGGCTCCGGGCACCATCAGCACGCTGAAGAACCCCACGGGCCCGGGCATCCGGGTTGATTCCGGCGTTGAGCAGGGCGACATCATCAGCGGCAACTTCGACTCGATGCTGTCCAAGCTCATCGTCACCGGTTCCAGCCGCGAGCAGGCCCTCCAGCGCTCCCGTCGGGCCCTCGAGGAGATGGTGGTGGAAGGCATTCCCACCGTCATTCCCTTCGACCTCGCCGTGGTCACCGACCCCGACTTCGCACCGGCAGAGGGCCCGTTCAAGGTCCACACCCGCTGGATCGAGACCGAGTTCGTCAACAACATTCCCGCTTGGGCACCCACGGGCGCCGGAGCAGACGCCTCCGACGCCGGTGAACGCCAGCGCGTCGTCGTCGAGGTTGGCGGCAAGCGCCTTGAGGTGGTCCTGCCGTCCGGCCTGGGTGCCGGTGTTGCCGCTGCCTCCAACAGTGCAGGCGCCAAGTCAGGCAAGTCGAAGAAGCGCTCCCGGTCCGCCGGTGCTACCGCAGCCGCTGCCGGAGGCAACGCACTGACCTCGCCGATGCAGGGCACCATCGTCAAAATCGCAGCAGCCGACGGCGACGTTGTTGCCGAAGGCGACCTGATCGTGGTGCTCGAAGCCATGAAGATGGAGCAACCCCTCACGGCCCACAAGTCCGGTACGGTCCGCGGCCTGACGGCCTCCGCAGGCGAGACCGTCGCCGCCGGCGCTGTCATCGCGACTATCGAGGACTAACGGCAAGTACCCCATAACGACGTCGGCCCCGCACCGTTTGGTGCGGGGCCGACGTCGTACTCCTTGAAGCGTCAGGCGACGTTGTTCTCGTAGTCCGTGTCCTTGGTTTCGCGCGTGAGCCAGAGCGCGATGAAGGTGATCACGGCGGCAACCGCCATGTACACGCCTACCAGCCAAGTGCTTCCGTTGGCGGCGGACCACAGGGCGATGGCGACGAACGAGGCAGGGGCTGCACCGATCATGGACGACAGGTTGTACGCAACGGCGGAGCCCGTGTAGCGGACATTCGCCGGGAACAGTTCGGGCAGGATGGCCGCCATGGGACCAAAGGTAAGGCCCATGAGCGTGAAGCCAACGATCAGGCCGACCATCGCGGCGGCCTGGCTGGGACCGAACATAGTGAACCAGAGCACTCCGAAAACGAAGATGCCGGCCGTCACGCCCAGCAGGAACTTCCGGCGGCCCCACTTTTCGGCGAGCGGTCCGGAGACCACGGTGAAGATTCCGAAGAACACGACGCCAATGATCAGCATCCACAGGAAGTCGGACCGGGAGATGCCCAGACCGGGAACGAACGCTGCAACCTGCTCGGCCGTCATGGGTTTGCCGGCCTTCTCAGCAGCCGCCTGCGCACCTGCCAGCGTGGGCTTGGTGCCGTAGGACAAGGTGAACGTGGTCATGATGTAGAACAGCACGTAAGTGGCCAGCATGATGAACGTTCCGGCAACCACGGGGCGCCAGTGGTTCTTGAAGGTGGCGCCCAAGGGCAGCTTCTGGATCTTGTCCTGCTGGATCACCTTGGTGAAGGATGCGCTCTCGACAAGTTTGAGGCGGACGTAGAGTCCCACGATCACCAGGACGGCACTCAGGAGGAACGGCACGCGCCAGCCCCAGGCCAGGAACTGCTCCGGGGTCAGGGCAACGTTCATCCAGATGAAGATCACGTTGGCAATGATGAAGCCGATGGGGGCGCCCAATTGCGGGAAGGTGCCGTAGATGGCACGCTTGCCCTCCGGCGCGTTCTCGGTGGCCAGGAGCGCCGCGCCGCTCCACTCGCCGCCCAGCGCCAGGCCTTGGAAGAAGCGGAGAACCACCAGCAGGACCGGTGCCATGATGGCCCAGCCCGGCAGCGAGGCCTCGGGGAGCAGGCCAATGAGGAACGTGGCGATACCCATGGTCAGCAGGGACGCCACGAGGGTTCCCTTGCGGCCGATCTTGTCACCGAAGTGGCCG
The DNA here is from genome assembly GCF_044748905.1 of Paenarthrobacter sp. NPDC089714. Taxonomy (NCBI): domain Bacteria; kingdom Bacillati; phylum Actinomycetota; class Actinomycetes; order Micrococcales; family Micrococcaceae; genus Paenarthrobacter; species Paenarthrobacter sp. NPDC089714. The sequence continues at coordinate 199,996 of NZ_JBIVGX010000002.1, read as the reverse complement.
AAGACCACGGCGCCGATGGGGCGTGCGAAGAAGGCTACACCGAAGATCGCAAAGGCACTGAGCAGCGCGTTGATGTCGGTGGCATCGGGGAAGAAGAGCTTCGGGAAGACGAGGACCGACGCCGTCGCGTAGGCGTAGAAGTCGTAGAACTCGATCGTGGTACCGATCAGGCTGGCGAAGATCACCCGGCCCCGCGAGTTCACTGGCTTGGTGGACTCACCTTCCCTGGAGGGTGCAGTGGAAGACATGTAGTTAGCAGCTTTCGTTCACGCCGCCTGATGCCACGAAAGCCCTGGCGGCGATGGATTATTCGAGAGTTCAATAATAGTTCCCACAGTCCATTGACTGGACAACCAAGTCCATCATGTGGACCAACAGGAAAATCCCACATTGTGGTCTGCACCACAACCTCACCATCGTCTCACGCGTCCGTGATGCCGCAGATAGGGAAATGTCACAGCACGTTTACAAACCGCGACGGTCCGCGAAATGCACGAAACCTAATTTTGAAGGACAACGTCCCCCACCAAGGAGGCACTCCCGTGACTGTTGACCGCACCGCAGACGAACTGGCTCCCGCCCAGTCCACTGCCACCGCCGCCCCCACCCTTGAACACCGCCCCGGCCGCTGGATCGCCAACTGGGACGCCGAGAACAAGGGCCAGTGGGAAGCCGAAGGCCGGTCCATCGCCAAGCGCAACCTGTACTGGTCCATCTTCGCCGAGTTCCTCGGATTCGTCGTCTGGCAGCTGTGGTCGATCGTGGTCGTGCAGCTCCCGGCAGCAGGCTTCACGTTCGACACCAACCAGATCTTTTGGCTCATCTCGATCCCCAGCCTGGTGGGCGCCACGCTCCGCATTCCCTACACCTTCATGGTTCCCAAGTTCGGCGGACGGAACTGGACCATCGTCTCGGCGCTGCTCCTGCTCATCCCCTCCTCCGGCCTGGCGATCTGCGTCTCCAACCCGGAAACTCCCTTCGGAGTGATGCTCCTCGTCGCAGCCCTGGCAGGGTTCGGCGGCGGCAACTTCGCAAGCTCCATGGCAAACATCACCTTCTTCTACCCCGCCCGCGAAAAGGGATGGGCGCTGGGCCTGAACGCTGCCGGCGGAAACCTGGGTGCCGCCGTCGCGCAGTTGGTGGTTCCCGTCGCCGTGACGTTGCTTGCTGCCGGAACCGTCAACCTGCCCATGGCCGGCCTCATCTGGATCCCGCTCATCCTCATCGCAGCCTTCGGCGCCTGGAAGTACATGAACAACCTCACCAGCGCCAAGGGGGATGTTGCCGGTTCGGTGGCCGCGCTGAAGGAACCGCACCTGTGGATCATGGCCTTCCTCTACATTGGTACGTTCGGCTCGTTCATCGGCTTCGCCGGCGTGTTCCCCAAGCTGATCAAGGACTACTTCCCCGAGTTCTCCTCCATCCACCTGGGTGCCGTAGCACTGTCCCTCGCGTTCCTGGGCCCGCTGGTCGGCTCCCTGGCCCGGCCGTATGGTGGCCGCATGGCCGACCGCATGGGCGGGGCACGGATGAGCATGACCGCGTTCGCTTCCATGGCCGTCATCACCCTGACCATGATCTGGACCCTGCCGCTCAAGAGCTTCTGGCTCTTCCTGGGACTGTTCCTGCTGCTCTTCATCGCCAGTGGGTTCGGCAACGGGGCAACGTACCGCATGATCCCCGTGATCTTCGCGACCTCCAGCCGCGCGGCCCGCGCAGGAGCCAGCAGCGCAGCAACCGCGCGGCTCGCAGCCTCTTCCTTGGGCCTGATCTCGGCGATCGGCGCCTACGGCGGTTTCGTGATCCCCCAAGTGCTCAACGCCTCCAACACCACGGCAGGCTCCTACACACCGGCGTTCTACGGATTTGTCGGAGCCTATGTCCTGATGCTCACCGTCTGCTGGGCTTTCTACATCCGCCCGGCCCAGAAGCGCAACACGATCGGACACATCTAGATGTCCAACGGCGCCGATACCCACTGCCCCTACTGCGCGCTCCAGTGCGCCATGACGCTGACCCCGGCTGCCCCAGCGGCCGGGGCAGTGCCCGCACCGGTGGCTGCCCCGGCCGCACCCCTGGAGGTATCCGGGCGCGACTTCCCCACCAACAGGGGCGGGCTGTGCCGCAAAGGGTGGACATCGGCGTCGTTGTTGCGCCACAACGGACGCATCACCGAACCGTTGCTGAAAGGCTCCGACGGCGTCCACCAGCCGATCTCCTGGGACCAGGCCCTCATGCTCATCACGGCGGCGGTCAAGGATGCCCAGCAGCAGTACGGCAACGACGCCGTCGGTGTCTTCGGCGGTGGCGGCCTCACCAACGAGAAGGCCTACATGCTGGGCAAGTTCGCCCGGCTGGCACTCCGTACCTCCCGCATCGACTACAACGGCCGGTTCTGCATGTCCTCGGCCGCGGCCGCGGGGAACCGGGCTTTTGGAGTGGACCGAGGGCTCCCCTTCCCCGTCACCGACCTTGACTCGGCGTCGGTCATCCTCATGCTCGGCTCCAACGTCGCCGAAACCATGCCCCCGTTCGTCCAGCATCTGCAGGGCGCACGGGACAGCGGCGGCCTGATCGTCGTGGACCCCCGCCGCTCGGCTACTGCGGCGTTTACGTCCGACGGCGGCGGCCTCCACCTGCAGCCGACGCCCGGCACCGATTTGGCCTTGTTGTTGGGCATCAGCCATGTTGTGGTGCACGAAGGGCTGGTGGACACGGACTATGTCTCGGAACGGACCACCGGCTACGCCTCGGTGGTGCGCAGCCTGAATGCTTTCTGGCCGGAGCGGGTCCAGTCCATCACCGGAGTGCCCGCCACCCTCATCCGGGAGACCGCCCGCCGCCTGGCCCACGGTGCCCGGGAGGGCGGCAGCTACATCCTCAGCGGCCGCGGCGTGGAACAGCACGTTGACGGTACCGACACCGCAACGGCGGCCATCAACCTCAGCCTGCTGCTAGGCCTTCCCGGCTCGGCGCGCAGCGGCTACGGAACACTGACGGGCCAGGGCAACGGCCAAGGCGGCCGCGAGCACGGCCAAAAAGCCGACCAGCTCCCCGGCTACCGCAAAATCACCGATCCCGCTGCCCGCGCGCACGTCGCTTCCGTCTGGGGCATCGACGAGTCCCTCATCCCCGGTCCCGGCCTGCCCGCCGTCGAACTTCTCAAGTCCCTTGGAAAGCCCGACGGCGTCCGCTGCCTTTTCGTCCACGGCGCCAATGTGGTGGTTTCGGCTCCGGACACGAACGCCGTGACCGCGGGGCTTCGGGCCCTCGACTTCCTGGTGGTGTGTGACTTCTTCATGTCCGAAACCGCCCAGGAAGCGGACCTGGTGTTGCCCGTGACGCAGTGGGCCGAAGAAGAAGGCACCCTCACCAACCTCGAAGGCAGGGTCATCCGGCGCCGGCGCGCGCTGACCCCTCCCCCGGGCGTCCGGAACGAGCTGTGGCTCATGGCCCGGCTGGCTGGGCTCCTTGAGGCACCTTCTACTTTCAGCGAAGATCCTGAGACCGTTTTTGAGGAACTCCGTCTGGCATCCGCCGGCGGTCTGGCCGACTACTCCGGGATCGACTACGCCATGCTGGACCGCGGCGAGGCTGCGTACTGGCCGTATCCCGTCGGCAGCACAGGAACTCCCCGCTTGTTCAGTGACGGCTTCGCGCATGCGGATGGCCGGGCCGTACTGGTTCCAGTGACCCCCTCGAAGCGGGCCGCGCGGTCATTTGCCGATGACTCCCTGGCCCTGGCAACGGGCCGTTTGCTGGAGCATTACCAGTCGGGCGCCCAGACCAGGCGCGTAGCCGAGCTCCTGGCGGCCCAGCCCCAGGTGCGGCTGTTGATCCACCCGGCAACCGCTGCTTCCCGCGGGATTGCCGACGGCGACTACGCCACGGTGACCAACGAGCGGGGCGAGGTGCTGTGCCGTGCCGAGCTAAGCAACGCCGTCCGGCCGGATACCGTCTTCCTGCCCTTCCACTTCCCGGGCCTGGAAAACGCCAACCGGCTGACCGAAGCAGCAACCGACCCCATTTCCGGCATGCCTGAGTTCAAGACCAGCCGGGTGTGGGTCCGGCCCGCAGCATCCAGCGTCGTTCCCGTTGCTGTCAGCACCGAATTGTCACTGCACTCCGAGGAGGCTTCATGAGCGAGCGCATTGTTGTTGTTGGATTCGGCCCTGTGGCCGCGCGTTTGGTGGATGAGCTCCTTCCTTCCGTCCGTTCAGGCCTGGTACAGCTTTTGGTTGTTGGTCAGGAAACCGAGGCAGCCTACAACCGCGTCATGGTGGCTGAGCTTGGGGTTGGCCGCACCACAGCCGACGCTTTGGCCATGGCTGATGCCGCGTCCCTTGTGGCCGACGGGGTAGATGTCCGGCTCGGAACCAAGGTGCGCCGGATCGACCGCGCCCGGCAGCAGGTTGTCCTCTCCGACGGCTCCGCCGAGCATTATGATCGTTTGGTCTTCGCCACGGGCTCACGTCCGGTCATCCCCAACCTGACTGGACTGAACCCCGATCCGTCGGGTCCGGTGCTGCCGGCCGGAGTGATTACGCTCCGCGATCTGCAGGACGCCGCGGTGCTTCGATCGGCTGTTTCCGAAGGCAAGCGCGTGGTGGTGCTGGGCGGCGGCGTCCTTGGCCTCGAGACTGCCCTGGCAGCTTCGGAAGAAGGTGCAAAGGCCACTGTGGTCCACAACGGACCCTTCCCGCTCGGTCGGAGCATTGACCGCGGCAGTGGATCAGTCCTGACGGCAAGCCTCCGCTCCAGTGGTGTCCGCATGGCCGGCAACGCAAGGTCCACCGGTGTTGAAACGGCAGGACCCGGGGGATCCTTCTCTGCGCTGTTGCTGGCGGATGGTTCAGCCATCGACGGCGACCTGCTGGTTCTCTCCTGCGGTGTGCGTCCGCGGATCGAACTGGCCGAGGGCTGCGGTCTTCCGGTGGGTACCGGAATCCTGGTGGACCACCATCTCCGGACCTATCACGAGCCGCACATGTTCGCGATCGGCGACTGTGCCGAGGTCCGCTGCCCCGACGCCGCCTGCGTCGACTGCCGCACGGCCGGGGGTCCATCCGGCTTGGTGGGCCCAGGGTGGAGGCAGGCTGAATGGCTCGCAGAGTACTTGGTGGTACTGGCCCGCGACGGCCAGTCGGTGGCGGATGCCTTGGAGCCCCTGGCCGCGGAGAAGCCCGGAGTCGTGGTCTTGAAAGCCCGTGGCATCAACCTTGCCGTAGCCGGGGACAACCAAGCCGATCCGTGGGACGAGGAGCTTTTGGAAGCCGGTGCCGTGGCCGGGCGACCCCGGCGGCAGATCTCGCAATGGGCCGACCCCGAGCACGGCCGCTACGTCAAGATGACCACCCGCGGCGGAGTGCTGGAAGGCCTGGTTGCCGTGGGGATGCCCAGGACAGCCGCCGAGTTGGTGGTGCTGTTCGAGCGCTCCTCTGAGCTCCCGGCCGACCGTTCCTTGTTGTTGCGCCTGGATGGCCCCGACCAGCTTGATTCCGGGGGCGGAAACAGTTCCGATCCGGAGCGCACCGTTTGCCGTTGCGCGGGCGTGAGCGCGGCCAGCATTGAGGACTCCGTGGTGGAAGGCTGCTCTTCGGTAGCCGAGGTTTCCAAGGCCACCCGCGCCGGAACGGGCTGCGGCGGCTGCCACGAGGACATCAAGGGACTCATCGAAAAACACTTCCAAGCGGCTGCCGCCTGAGGCCGCGTAAGCTCACGATTCCCCGCACGGCACCCCGTTCGCGGGAAGCGTGCCCGTTCGCTGGAAGTTTCCGGGAGCTGTTGAGGGTTTCCGGCGAACTCGTTGCTTGGGCGCCTAGAATTTCCGGGTGACCATCACTGAACCCGCACCCGGCATCCACTTCGTGGAGGGACCGGCGTCCAACTGGATCATCGTGCGCGATGCTTCCGGATTCATGGTGATCGACGGCGGGTACCCGGCTGACCGGGATGCGGTGCTGGACTCGATCCGGCAACTCGGCCTGGAGCCGGCTGAAGCCAAGGCCATGCTCCTCACCCATGGCCATGTGGACCACACGGGCTCAGCGGCGTACTTCTCCAGGACGTTTGGCACGCCCATCCTCTGCTCCCCCGAAGAACTCGCGCACGTCCAGGGCAAGGAGAAGCATCAGGTCACCATCGGCCAGGTGCTGGTCCGCATCTGGCGTCCGAAGGTCTTCCGCTGGATGCTGCACGTCATCAAGGCCAAAGCTCTCCAGGCCGAACCCGCCACGCTGGCCGAGGCCTGGACGGAGCAGAAACTGGCAAACCTGCCCGGACGTCCGGAGGCCATCGCGGTCCCCGGGCATACGCCTGGCAACGTGGCGCTTCTCCTGCCGGGCGCTGGAGCGATCGCCGTGGGCGACACGTTTGTCAGCGGGCATCCACTCAGCAGCAAGCCCGGGCCACAAATGCTGCAACGGATGTTCCACTCAGACCCGGAGGCCGCGCTCGAGGCAACCCGCAGGCTCGGAGACCTCCAGGCCACGCTGATCCTCCCGGGCCACGGCCCTGCGCTGCGCCTGTCCCTGGCCGACGCCGTGGCTGCCCTGCATCGCTGACGGACTAAGCCGCTGATCGCCCCGGAAACGCAAAGGCCCGTTTCGCTGGCTCGCTGCGCAGCATGCCGTGCGAACGGCACTCTGCGCAGCGACGCCCCGAAACGGGCCCGTGAAAACAGTTGGCTACATGTGCACGTGCAAACGCCGTGCTGCTTCGGAAATGGAGCCGGTCAGCGACGGGTACACCGTGAAGGCACTTGCGACGTCGTCCACGTGCAGCTTCTGCGTGACGGCCACGGAGATCGGGAAGATCAGCTCGGAGGCGTTCGGACCCACCACCACGCCACCAATCACGGTGCCGGAACCCTTGCGGGCGATGATCTTGACGAAGCCGTCCTTGGTGTTGCGCATCTTGGCACGGGCGTTGCTGAGCAAGGACAGCATCACCACATCGCCTTGATACTTACCGGAAGCCAGATCGGCCTCGGAAACACCTACGGAAGCGATCTCCGGGGACGTGAAGATGTTGGAGGCTACCTGGTTGAGCTTGAGGGGCTTCACGCCGTCGCCCATGAAGTGCGCGATGGCGATCCGGCCCTGCATCGCAGCCACGGACGCCAAGGCGAACACGCCCGTGCAGTCGCCTGCTGCGTAGATGTTGGGTGCCGTGGTGCGGGAGACACCGTCAACCTTGATGTGGCCGGACTCGGTCAGGGCAACGCCTGCTTCTTCCAACCCGATCCCCGCCGTGTTCGGGATGGACCCTACACACACCAGGCAGTGGGAACCTGTCACGACCGATCCGTCACCCAAGGTGACCTTTACGCCGTCGTCCGTTCGCTCAACTGCGTTGGCGCGCGAGCGGGACAGGACGCGCACGCCGCGGCGCTCGAACACGCCCTCCAGCAGCTTGGCGGCGTCCGTGTCCTCGCCCGGGAGAACCTGGTCGCGGCTGGAGATCAGGGTGACCTTGGAGCCGAGGCCGTTGTAGGCGGAAGCGAACTCGGCGCCGGTGACACCGGACCCCACCACGATCAGTTCTTCAGGAAGCTCGTCCAGGTTGTAGATCTGGGCCCAGTTCAGGATGCGTTCGCCGTCGGGCTTTGCCGTGGGCAGTTCGCGGGGGTGGGCGCCGACCGCCAGGAGGATGGAATCGGCCTCGATGGTGCGGGTGCCCTCAAGTGTGAGGACCTCGATGGTGTTGTTGTCCAGCAGCTTGCCGGAGCCGATGACGATTTCGACGCCGAGGCGCTCGAGCCCGTCGCGGATGTCTTTGGACTGGCCGCGCGCGAGGTTAAGGACGCGGTCGTTGATGTGCTTGAGGTCGGCGTGCGGCTTGGAGGCGGTGTCATCGAACTTGACGCCGAGCTCGTCGGCTTCGCTGACGCGGGTCATGAGGTCGGCAGTGGCAATGAGGGTTTTGGAAGGCACGACGTCGGTCAGAACGGCCGAGCCGCCGAGGCCTGCCCGTTCGATGATGGTGACTTTGGCGCCGAGCGAGGCGGCCACCATGGCAGCTTCGTATCCGCCGGGACCACCTCCCAGGATCGCGATTCGTGGGGAACTGAAGTCAACTTGGGTGGTCACAATCCTCAATTCTCCCGTATCCGCGCTGCTGCTGCCAGTCAGCCATACCTCACCCACGGGCGCGTCCCTACCGGACAGCTACGCGTGCACGGTAGCTTGTACCAGTGAGTAACTCAGAGCTGTTGAACACTGACCCCTTCGAAGCCGCCAAAGACGCCGCCGACTACATTGCTGCCGAGACCGGCGTCGAGTCCCACGACGTCGCCTTGGTACTCGGTTCCGGCTGGGCAGAAGCCGCCGACCTGATCGGTGAAACCACTGCGACCCTCAGTGCCTCGGAAGTTCCGGGCTTCCACAAACCGGCAGTCGTGGGCCACGTGGGAACCATCCGTTCAGTCCTCACGAAGGAGGGCAAGCGCGCCCTGGTCCTCGGCGCGCGCACCCACTACTACGAAGGCCGGGGCGTCCGCTCTGTGGTGCACGGCGTGCGGACCGCTGCCGCTGCCGGCTGCAAGACTCTGGTGCTCACCAACGGCTGCGGCGGGCTCAACGAAGCCTGGGAACCCGGCACGCCGGTGCTGATCAGCGACCACATCAACCTCACCGCCACGTCCCCGCTGGAGGGCGCAACGTTCGTGGACCTCACCGATCTCTACTCATCGCGACTCCGGGCTGTGGCACGCGAGGTTGACCCCTCGCTGCAGGAAGGCGTCTACGCCCAGTTCACCGGCCCTCACTACGAGACCCCGGCCGAGGTCCAGTACGCCAAGCGGATCGGCGCGGACCTTGTTGGCATGTCCACGGCACTGGAAGCCATCGCGGGACGCCACGCGGGCATGGAGGTCTTCGGGATCTCCTTGGTCACCAACCTCGCCGCGGGCATCAGCCCGGTTCCACTCAGCCATGCCGAAGTCCTGGAAGCGGGCGAGGCTGCAGGCAAGCGGATCTCGGCGTTGCTGGCAGGGATCATCGCGAAGCTGTAAAGCTATTTCACCGGCCCGGGTGTCGGAACGGTTGGTCCAACACTGACCGTGACGGCCTTGCTGGAGACACCCTCCGCGGTGGCAGTGACGGTGGCCTGTCCCTGCCCCGGGCCGGCGCGGACCAGCCCGTTTCCATCAACCGTGGCAAAGATCGGCCGGCTGGACGCCCAAACCACTGTTGCCGTTCCCGGCAGCCCGTCGCTGTAGGCCACGGTTGCGGTCAGTTGAACGGTCTGGCCGCTGTCAAGGGCAAAAGGCCCGGGAGGATTGACGACGACGGCAGTCACCGCGTGCGCCACCGTTACCTTGGATTGGGCTTGCCATTGCTTGCCTGCACCATCGACGTGGAGGGCTGTGACCAGCACCTGCCCGACGCTTTGCCCCGTGACGAGTCCGCCCGCGGAGACTGTGGCCACCTTCGGGTTGCCGGTGGACCACGTGACTGCCGCCAACGTCTCCGTGGTTCCGTCGGAGTATCCACCCACCGCTGTGAATTGCCGCGACTGACCGTCCTTGAGGGTGGCCTCGGCGGGGTCAAGGTGCAGTCCGGTCAGTGTGGCCGGGGGCTTCGGGGTCACGGTAAGGCGCGCCACCGCTTGCAGGCCGGCTTCAGTTGCCGTCACGGTGGCCGAACCCGCGGAGATGGCCGTGACCAGGCCGTTCCCGTCCACCTGTGCCACGGCCGGTCGGTCCGAAGCCCAGACCGCCGTGACGTTGAGCTTGCCGATTGAGCCGTCGCTGAAGCTGCCCACGGCGTCCAACTGGACCTTGCCACCAGTCTGCACGGACACCGTCTCCGGGAAGATGCGCAGGGCCGTCAACGAAGCCGACCCGGGCCGGGTGACGGTCAGCGCCAAACGCCCGGAGACGCCGTCGTACGTTGCTGTCATCCCGGCGTCGCCGGGGGCCAAAGCCGTCACCTCGCCCGACCCTGCCACCTCAGCCACTGCAGGGTTTTCGGAGGCCCAGACGACGCCGTCCATCAGGGAGCGGCGCGAACCATCGCTGTACACACCGTTGGCAGAGAGCTGCAGTGTGGCATCGGGGCGGAGGGCTGTGGCGGACGCGCTGACCTCGATGGACGCCAGTGCCACCGGTCCGCGGTCCAGGAATACCCGAACGGCCACCAAGCCGGCCGTCAACAGGATCGCCGCTGCCAGAGCCACTACCCATGCCCTGATGGTCCTTCGGCGAAGACGCTGCATGCCGCTTTCAAGAGCCCCCTCCATGTCCGCCGGGTACGTGCGGATGTGGGCGGAGGCTTCGGCCAGGAGGCGCTCGCGCAACTCCGCTTTCACGGCCGGCCATCTTCCAATGCCGGCTGGTTGGTTTTGGCTGTGGCGCTCGTCAACAACTGACGCACGTCATCCACGGACTGGGTTGTCAGGGCAGCAATCTCGTAGACCGTAAGGTTCGCAAACTCGTGGAGGACCACGACGATCCGCTCGCCGGGCGACAACACGCCCAAGGGACCCTCATCCACCTTCGGACGCGGCAACTTTCCCTTCCTGTTCTGTCTCGGAGAGCCACGCAGCCAGAGATCTTCCTTCCTCAGCTTCTCGACCAGCAGGCACAACGTATAAACGCGAAGCAGCGGACTGGCGGGGCCCTTCCATGCACTGGCCGCCTGCGACCACGAAGCTTCCAGCAACCTGCGCGCCGTTTCAGGATCGCCGCACAGGAGGTGGGCGCAGTACTCAAGATCGCCCTTTTGCTGCTCAAACACGCTCCGCAGCTCGGCTTGGCGGTCCTTCAGCGCGGGTCCCAGCTTGACGCTTGGCGTGAGTCCAAGTTCCACTTCGCGCACCATGGGCATGAACACCGCGACGGCCAAGGCCAGGAATCCGGCGCCCATGAGCACGGCCGCCTGGATGACCACGGGGAAACCCCACGGAAAAGACGGAGCAAGCCAGCCGAAGGCTATGGTTCCAAGGGCCAGGACACCGATAAGAAACCGCAGAGGAGTGATCGATGAGCGCCAACGCCGCTTTGGTAACTCACACATGGTGCACCAACTCACAACGCGCCAGGTCTGCCAGGTTCGGGCGACAACCGGGAACCGCAAGCACATTTTACGTCCAGCGATTGGAATTAGGCAGATCCAACTGGGTCGCATTAGTGCGCGTTATGGGCGCTCAAAACGCGCACTACTGCGACCTAGATGGGTGGGCACCTACGGGACTCGAGGCAGGCCGTCAAGTCACATGGCGCCCGTGTAAACGCACAGTAAATTCTCAGAATAAGTCTGTTTTATAGCGAAACATTTGACCCTCCCGCACCGTGCATGGCACGCGCGCGTGTTGGCAATGTAAACGCTTGCATACAAATGTCTGACATCCCCGCCGAAGCCATCGAAACAGGCTTTGCTTTGGCACCTGACACGTGTTTAGCGTGGAAAGTGCCCCGGTAAGTCGACGTGCCGGAGCACCAGCGGCGAGCGCCTCAGGAAGGGCCGCCGCACCTCGAAACGATGGCGTCCCTCGAAGACGCCACCAGCGGATCGAGCGGACGCCGGACTCGAGCAGCAACTCCACGAAGTCCAATACTCCGCGAGAAGAGCAAGCATGAACACGCACTCAACCCCAACACGGCCAAGACGCCGCTTGCGCAAGGCAACAGCCATCGCAGCAGCAGTCGGCGTCGCCGGTGGCATCCTCCTTGTCACGCCGGCCGCGCAGGCCAACCTGCCGGCCGATCCGCCGTCGAGCACCATGCCGGCACCCACGCCCGGCTTCCCGCTGCCGTCGAACCACACGCAGCAGGCCTACGATCCGGCAGCGAACTTCACCTCCAAGTGGACCCGTGCCGATGCCAAGCAGATCATGGCCCAGAGCAACCCCAACGTCGCTCCCGGCCAGAACTCCATGAGCCCCAATGTCACCATGCCGGAAATCCCCAAGGACTTCCCGGCCATGAACGACGACGTGTGGGTATGGGACACCTGGTCCCTGACCGACGAAAACGCCAACCAGATCAGCTACAAGGGCTGGGATGTCATCTTCTCCCTGGTGGCTGACCGGCACGCAGGCTACGGCTTCGACCAGCGGCACTGGAACGCTCGGATCGGCTACTTCTTCCGCAAGACCAACGCCGATCCGGCCAAGGACAAGTGGAACTATGGCGGGCACCTGTTCCTGGACAACACGTCCATCGGCAACACGGAATGGTCCGGCTCCACCCGCCTCATGCAGGGCAACAAGATCAACGTCTTCTACACGGCAACCACGTTCTACGACGTCAAGGAGCGGAACGCCGGCGGTGGCGGAATCGCCCCCGACGCCGTGATCGCCAAGGCACTGGGCACCATCCACGCAGACAAGAACGGCGTGAGCTTCGACGGCTTCCAGCACACCAAGCTGCTTGAGCCGGACGGAAAGCTGTACCAGAACAAGGCCCAGAACCCCGGCTTCGCCTTCCGTGATCCGTACACGTTCGCCGATCCGGCCCACCCGGGCAAGACCTTCATGGTCTTCGAAGGCAACACCGGCGGTACCCGTGGCTCCTACAAGTGCAAGCAGGAAGACCTGGGCTACCGTCCGGGCGATCCCAACGCTGAGACCGTGGACCAGGTCAACAGCACCGGCGCCTGGTACCAGACCGCGAACGTGGGCCTGGCCGTGGCGGACAACAAGGACCTGACCAAGTGGAGCTTCCTGCCCCCGATCCTGTCCGCCAACTGCGTCAACGACCAGACCGAGCGTCCGCAGATCTTCATCCAGAACGAGAACGGCAAGAACAAGTACTACCTGTTCACCATCAGCCACCAGTTCACGTACGCGGATGGGATGCGCGGCCCTGATGGCGTGTATGGCTTCGTCGGCAACGGCGTCCGCTCCGACTACCAGCCCGTGAACAACAGCGGCCTGGCACTCGGTTCGCCGACGGACCTCAACATGCCGGCCAACGCGCCGGAAGGTCCGGACCCGCGCCAGAACGGCCGCCAGTTCCAGGCTTACTCGCACTACGTGCAGCCCGGTGGCTTGGTCCAGTCGTTCATCGACAACGTGGACGGCGTCCGCGGCGGTTCCCTCTCCCCCACGGTGAAGATGAACTTCCAGGGCGGCGTGACGCAGGTTGACCGCAGCTTCGGCAAGAACGGCCTCGGCCCGTTTGGCTACTTGCCCACCAACGTGCGCGTTGGCGGCGAGGGCCTCTACAAGTAAGACCCCTGGCCCATAAGGCCTCGGCAGGGGTGCGTGCGGCCACGAGCCGGGCGCACCCCCGCCACCCCCAACCCCCAGGATTTCCCCATGGTTTACCCCACCCCCAACACACCCAGCCCGCGCCTTTCCCGCCGCCAGTTGCTGGCCGCAAGTGCCGCCGTCGTGGTTTCGTTCTCAGCCGCCTCGTGCACAGCGCCACGCGACGCGGAAAGCCCGACGCCGGTCCCCGCCACGCGCGGGCCGCAGCCTTCCGCTTCGGAGCCGTGGCGTCCCGCGGCGCACCTGACCGCGGAGAAGAATTGGCTCAACGATCCCAACGGCTTGGTCTATGCAAACGGGACCTACCACGCCTTTTACCAGCACAACCCCCGCGCGAACTCCTGGGGCAACATGTCCTGGGGGCACTCCACCAGCAAGGACCTGGTGCACTGGGAGCAGCAGCCGGTGGCCATGGAAGCCAGCGAGGACGAGGAGATCTTCTCCGGGTGCATCGTGCTGGACTCAAACAACGCCTCCGGACTCGGGTCTGCCAAGAACCCGCCCATGGTTGCCCTCTACACCAGCGCCTACGGCAAGAACGGAGCCCTGCCCCAAGGGGTCCAGGCACAGTCGGTCGCCTTCAGCCTGGACGGCGGAACCACGTGGCAAAAGCACCGCGGCAACCCTGTACTGAACCTCGCGCCGAGCAACAACAATTTCAGGGACCCCAAAATCACTTGGTACGAGCCCGGCAACTACTGGGTGATGACCACCGTGGTGGCCGACGCCCAGGTGGTCAAACTCTTCAAATCCACCAACCTCCTCCACTGGGACTACCTGAGCGATTTCTCCGGCGTCGGCGCGCAAGGCGGGCTGTGGGAAGTGCCTGAGCTGCTGCAGATGAAAGTGGAGGGATCCACGGCCAGGAAGTGGGTCATGCTGCTGAGCATGAATCCGGGCGGTATCGCGGGCGGTTCGGGCATGCAGTACTTCGTGGGTGAGTTCGACGGAACGCGGTTCGTTGCGGAAAACGCAGCGGCTCCCGGTGCTCCCCTGGAAGAGTCCCAGTGGCTGGATCACGGCGCCGACTACTACGCCGCCAACTCCATTTCCGGCGCTCCGGGCGACAAGCCGGTGCTCCTGGGGTGGATGGGCAACTGGGACTATGCCCAGAACGTGCCCACCACGCCGTGGCGGGGTGCCATGGCGATCCCGCGGGAGCTTACCTTGGTCCGCGGTGAAGAGCGGTACGAGTTGCGCTCGGCCATTGCGGCGACCGCCCTTGAACAACTGGAGCTTGGTGAGCTGAAGAGCAAAAACCTCACCGTCTCCTCCCGGTTGGAGTCGCTTGGCTCCGATTTCGAGGGCCGCAGCCGGCTCCTTGACCTTGAACTGGACCTCGGCTCAGCCCGCGAAGCCGGCATCCTGCTCCGTCATTCCGCCGACGGCGAGGATGGACTCCGCATCTCCTATGACAAGGAGACGGGTACGTTGAAAGTGGACCGTTCGAAGGCCGGGACCACGAACTTTTCGGAAAAGTTCAGTCCCTACCATCAGGTACGCGTGCCTGCAGACGGCAACAAGGTGCGCCTGCGGATCTTGCTCGATACCTCGTCGGTGGAGGTCTTTGCGCAGGACGGGGCTGCCGTGATCACGGACACGTTCTTCCCTGGCTGGGACCACACCGGGGCCTCCGTTTTCAGCATCGACGGCGACACAGAATTCTCAATCCGCTCCCGCACCCTCTAGAGCAACGCGGGGTCAGATACGGCCCATTACGACCCGTTTTATGGGCCGTATCTGACCCCGCGTTGCCTTTGGTGTGGGCATTGAGGATAGTTTTGTGCTTATGACATCGAGCGATGCCGCACTTGGACAACTGATTGACGACGCCCACGCATGGGCTTCCCAGGACCCCGACCCCGCGACGTCGGCCGCCCTCCTGGAGCTCGCCGCCCTTGCCGGAGACGGGGATGCCGGAGCAGCCCAGGAACTCGCGGACAGCTTCAACGGCACACTGCAGTTCGGCACGGCCGGCCTGCGCGCCGCCCTCGGCCCTGGCCCCAACCGGATGAACCGCGTGGTGGTCCGACGGGCAGCGGCAGGCCTGGCGGCTTTCCTCACCGAAGCGGTTGGCTCCGCATCCCCCGGAACCCGGCCACGCGCCGTCGTCGGCTTTGATGCCCGCTACAACTCGGACATTTTCGCGCAGGAAACGGCGGCGATCTTCGCTGCCGCCGGCATCGACGCGTTCCTCATGCCGGCAGCACTTCCGACGCCGATCCTCGCCTACGCGGTGCGCGCGCTGGATTGCGACGGCGGAGTGATGGTTACAGCCAGCCACAACCCTCCGCAGGACAACGGTTACAAGGTCTACCTGGGGCGGCATGCGGTGGCCGAGAGCGGACGGGGTGCGCAGATCGTCGCCCCTTACGATGCGGAAATTGCCTCGAAGATCTCAGGGGTGGGTCCGCTGGAAACGATTGAACTGGCGGGTGAAGGCTGGACCGTGCTGCCCGCCTCCATCGCCACGGACTACGAAGCTGCCATGGCCGGCTTGGCGGATCGCGAACACTTCCCTGCGCGGGACCTCAAGATCGTCCTCACCCCCATGCACGGCGTGGGCGGCGAGACAGCCGTGTCCGTGCTCAACGCTGCCGGTTTCGCTGACGTGATCCTCGTGGCCGAACAGGCCCAACCGGATCCGGACTTCCCCACGGTGGCCTTCCCCAACCCGGAGGAACCCGGCGCACTGGACCTGGCGCTCGCCAAAGCTGCAGAGGTAGGGGCGGACATCGTCCTGGCCAACGACCCCGACGCCGACCGGGCG
The DNA here is from genome assembly GCF_044748905.1 of Paenarthrobacter sp. NPDC089714. Taxonomy (NCBI): domain Bacteria; kingdom Bacillati; phylum Actinomycetota; class Actinomycetes; order Micrococcales; family Micrococcaceae; genus Paenarthrobacter; species Paenarthrobacter sp. NPDC089714. Next base: position 184,011 of record NZ_JBIVGX010000002.1, on the reverse strand, counting down.
GCGGTTGCCGCGTTGGACCCCGCGACGGGTGAATGGCGCATGCTGCGCGGCGACGAAGTCGGCGCCCTCCTGGGTGCGCACGTTGTGGCCCGGCTGGCCGTAACGCCAAGCGATGAACCACGCGAGGGCGTCTTCGCCAACTCGATTGTTTCGTCCAGGCTGCTCTCCCGCATTGCCTCGGCTGCAGGCTACGCCCACGAGGAAACGCTCACGGGCTTCAAGTGGATCTCGCGCGTTCCCGGCCTGACATATGGCTACGAGGAAGCACTCGGTTACTGTGTGGCGCCGGATTTGGTGAAGGACAAGGACGGCATCTCGGCCGCCGTGCTCATCGCCGAGCTTGCGGCGGCTGCGAAGGCCGATGGCAAGACAGTCTTCGATACCTTGGACGAGTTGTACTTGGTCCATGGCCTGCACGCGAGCGACCAACTCAGCATTCGCGTGGCGGACCTGGGGCTGCTGGACGCCATGATGAACCGCTTGCGGGTCAACCCGCCGGAAGCGTTTGGAGGCTCCGCCGTCGAGGTCTTCACGGACCTCGCCGAAGGAAGCGAAACGTTGCCACCCACGGACGGGCTGCTGTACCTGACCAAGGACCAGAGCCGCGTGATCATCAGGCCCAGCGGCACCGAGCCCAAACTGAAGTGCTACCTGGAGGTCATCCAGCCCGTGGAGTCGGCGGCGGAACTTCCCGCTGCCCGCCAAGCGGCACGGACATCCCTGGACGATGTCCTCAGGGATGTCCGCGAAGCGCTGGGACTCTAGAGCTCAACCTCGATGTAGCCATCCACCAATCGGGTGGCATAGGTGGCGAGCGTCAGTTCCGGGTGCGTGAAGCATTCGCCGGTCTCCAGGTCGTAGACCTCCTTGTGCAGCGGCGAGGCGATGGTGGGCCGCGCCCCGCGGGACCCGATGATGCCGCGCGCCATCACATTGGCGAACGTTGCCGGATCCTGCTGTGCGACGGCGAAAACCTCACCGGGGGCGGTGCGGAACAACGCTACCTGCCGGCCCTCGATCAGTGCTGCCTCGCCCCATGCCAGTTCGAGCTCGTCCACCGGGCACACCCGATGCCAGGTGCCGGTGATGGACAGGTCCTCTGCGCGGTCAAGAATTACGGTCATGTCAGCCCCTCTCGCTGCGTCCGGGTGCGGGCACTTTCCACCGTCACTCCCCCGGACCAGGCCACGCTTGCGGCCACCCCTCAAAGCTAGGACCCGGGTGTTTCAACCGGTGTCAGGCTTTGTGTCCAGCGCGTAAAAGAGACCTCACGCCCCGCGAAATGCGTTCGTGATGCAGAAGTTAAGATCACGAAACAAACGGGAAACTGAAGTGAAACTGCCCTTTTCTAGGCTGATTCCACAAGTTGCGGAGACCTGTCTGCAACATTTGCGAAAGGCCCACCAGTGACCGGACACACTTCAAGCACAGAGAACCCGCGCCGCATCGTCGTGGTCGGAGGCGGCCCTGCTGCCCACCGTTTTACCGACGCCATGTACAACCGCGGACTCGATGGCTGGCAGGTTACCGTCCTCACCGAGGAAGCCCACCTCCCCTACGACCGCGTGGCATTGAGCAAGGCCCTGACCGAAACAGATGTTGACCTCACCCTCGGTGACGCGTCCATGTGGGACCACCAGGCCCTGGCCCTGAAGACCGGCGAGCGCGCCATCAAGGTAGACACGGTCGCCAAGACCGTCCTCACCGCCGCCGGCAACACGTACGAATACGACGAGCTGGTAGTCGCTTCCGGTTCGGACGCAGCCCGCCTGCCGATTCCCGGCGCCGAACACACCCACGTGTACCGCACGCTGGAGGACGTGTGGGCCATCAACAAGGCGATCGCCGACCTTGGCGCCAAGCTGGGCCGCAAGGTCAACGCCGTCACCATCGGCGGTGGCTTGCTGGGCCTCGAATCCGCAGCCGGAACCGAACAGCTCGGAGCCACTCCGGTGGTCATCAACGGCTCACCGTGGCTCATGAACACGCAGTTGGATGAAGGCGCCGGCCAGGCCCTGGGACGTTTGATCGAGGCCAAGGGCTTCGAGGTCCACGGCGGCGTGTTCCCGTCCGAAGTAGTAACGGACGACGACGGCCAGGTCACCGGAGTCTTGATGGCAGACGGCCGCACCATCCCTGCAGACCTGGTGATCGTCGCGATCGGCGTGAAGCCCCGCGATGACCTGTTCCGCGCAGCCGAGGGCGAAGAGCAGCTCTTCAGCCTGGGACAACGCGGAGGCGTAGTCATCAACGATTTCTGTGCCACCGAGGTTGAAGGCATCTGGGCGATTGGTGAAGTGGCCAACTTCGGCGGTATGTGCCTGGGCCTGGTGGCTCCGGCGAACACCATGGCCGAGATCGTGGCCGACCGCCTTCATGGTGGCGAGGCGACGTTCCCGGGCTTCGATACCGCTACCAAGCTGAAGTTGTCCGGCGTGGACGTTGCCAGCTTTGGTGACGCCTTCGCCAGGACGGAGCACTCCCTGGAGATCGTGTACGCCGATCCCGCCCGTGGCGTCTACCAGAAGATCGTCACCACCGACGACGCCAAGACCCTCCTGGGCGGCATCTTCGTCGGCGACGCTTCCCCGTACATGAGCCTGCGACCGCTCCTGGGCCGCGAGCTCCCCGCCGAACCGGGCGCCTACCTGAGCGCTGCCGGTGGCGGCGAGGCCCCGGAAACAGAACTGCCGGACGACGCCATCCTCTGCTCCTGCAACAACGTCGCGGCGGGAACCATCCGCGACACGATCAATGCCTGCGGTGCCTGCGAGGGGAACGCTCCCGTGCAGGAACTGGGCGAGCTGAAGGGCTGCACCCGCGCCGGCACCCAGTGTGGTTCCTGTGTCCCCATGCTGAAGAAGCTCCTCGAAGGCGAACTGAAGAAGTCCGGCATCGAGGTCTCCAAGGCGCTCTGCGAGCACATCAGCCTGTCCCGCCAGGAACTCTTTGACGCCATCCGAGTCCTGGAACTCAGTTCTTTCGAAGACATCATGGCCAAGTACGGCACGGGCGCCGGTTGCGACATCTGCAAGCCGACCATTGCCTCCATCCTGGCCAGCCAGCACTCCGCCTACGTGCTCGATGCCGGCCGTGGCACCCTGCAGGACACCAACGACCGCGCCTTGGCGAACATGCAGAAGGACGGCACCTACTCGGTGGTTCCCCGCATCGCCGGTGGCGAGATCACCCCGAAGGGCCTTGGCGTCATTGCCGCCGTGGCCGAGAAGTACGGTCTCTACACGAAGATCACCGGCGGCCAGCGCATCGACATGTTCGGTGCCCGCCTGGAGCAGCTCCCGGACATCTGGAAGGAACTGGTGGACGCCGGTTTCGAATCCGGACAGGCTTACGGCAAGAGCCTGCGCACCGTGAAGTCCTGCGTTGGTTCCACTTGGTGCCGCTTCGGTGTCCAGGACTCCGTGCAGATGGCGATCGCCCTGGAGCTGCGCTACCGTGGCCTCCGCAGCCCGCACAAGCTGAAGATGGGTGTCTCCGGTTGCGCCCGTGAATGCGCCGAAGCCCGCGGCAAGGACGTTGGCGTGATCGCCACGGCCGATGGCTGGAACCTGTACGTCGGCGGAAACGGTGGCGCCACTCCCGCCCACGCCCAGTTGCTGGCCAAGGACCTGGACGACGAGACGCTCATCAAGTACATCGACCGCTACCTCATGTACTACATCCGTACGGCGGACCGCCTGCAGCGCACGGCCCGCTGGCAGGAAGAGCTCGACGGCGGGCTGAAGCACGTGGAAGAAGTGGTGGTCAACGACTCCCTGGGCATCGCCGAGGAACTCGAAGCCGCGATGTCCAAGCACATCGACACGTACGAGGACGAGTGGGCCGAGACCCTGAAGGACCCGGAGCGCCTGCGCCGTTTCCGTTCCTTCGTCAACGCGCCCAACCAGAAGGACGACTCCATCTCCTTCGTTCCGGAACGCGGCCAGATCCGCCCCGCAACGAACGAGGAAAAGGGCGGCGTGCTCATCGCTTCCACCATTCCGGTCCGCAGCGCCGTCACGGCAGACAACTAGGGGGATTCCATGCAGCTCACCATCGACCTCACCGGCCGGGACGTCCTGGTCACCGGTTCCGATACCGCTTCCCGCCAGGCGGTCCGCCGCTACCAGGCTGCGGGTGCCACGGTCCACCGGCTGGGCACGCCATCGGATATCGCCTTCGACGGTCCGCTCACCGTGCGCCCGTTCCTGGTGGCAGTGGTGGACGACGGCGATACCGGCTGGCTGCCGCTGCTGGAACGCTGCCGCGAAGCCGGAATTCCTGTGGCCCACGAACCTGCCGCCGGTCCGGAAGGACACGTGACCCTGGTGGGCGGCGGTCCGGGCGCCTTGGATCTCTTGACCGTCGGTGCCGTCGACGCCCTGCGGGATGCCGACGTCGTTTTTTACGATCGGCTCGCGCCCTACCAGGAGCTTGCGACACTGACGTCCGCCGACCTTGTGGACGTCGGAAAGCAGCCCGGGCACCACAAAGTGACGCAGCGTGACATCGAGAAACTGATGGTGGAAGCCGCACTGCTCGGCAAGAATGTTGTCCGGCTCAAGGGCGGCGACCCCTACGTGTTCGGACGCGGCGGCGAAGAAGTGGCAGCTTGTGTCGCGGCTGGTGTACCGGTACGTGTGATCTCCGGGGTTACGAGCGCCATCTCCGTTCCCGCCGCTGCCGGAATTCCGGTCACCCACAGGGAAGTAAGCCACATGTTCACGGTGGTTTCCGGTCACGCTCCCCTCACCGAGAAGGAGCACACCCACCTGGCGGGCCTCGGCGGAACCATCGTGGTCCTGATGGGCATCGGCACGCTCCCCCAGCTTGCCGCGGGACTCCGCCGCGCCGGCATGAAACCCGACATGCCCATGGCAGTAGTGGAGCGCGGATACCGCCCCGGCCAACGCACCACCATCGCGGATCTGGGTACCATCGAAACGGCAGCCACCGGTTGCAGCAACCCGGCCGTGCTGGTCATCGGCGAGGTGGTCCGGGTGGCTGAAGCCAACCGCAATCATGCCGAAGCATCCGCTGAACTGAGCCGCCTCGCGGCTTCGCTCCTTGAAGCCTGAAGGTAGACCCATGACTGTTGCACACGATCTCGAAGCTGCTGTGACGTTGGCCGAGGCCACCGAAGCCGCCGAGCTGCCGCTGGATGGTTTTCGCATCGGTGTCACCTCACACCGCCGTTCCCGGGACCTCATCGAGGCCCTGGAACGCCGCGGTGCGAGCGTGCTCCATGCTCCCGCCTTGAAGATCGCTCCCGTCCAGGAGGACTTGGTCCTCATCGAGGACACACGGACCATCATCGAGGCCAAACCTGACATCTGCATCGCCACCACGGCCTATGGCATGCGACGCTGGTGCGAGGCCGCGGATTCCTTCGGGATCGGCGAGCAACTCCTGGAGACACTGTCTGCCTGCCGGATGTTCGTCCGCGGCCCCAAGGCCCGCGGTGCCGTGCGCGCGGCGGGTCTTGCCGACGTCGGAATCAGCAGCGACGAAACCACGGCGACACTCGTGGACATGCTCCTCGCGGAAGGAGTCCGCGGCAAGACCGTGGCCGTGCAGCTTCACGGCTACACGGATGTGCGCCAACTTGAGCGGCTGCGGATGTCCGGCGCGACGGTGCTGACCGTCACTCCTTACCGGTGGGTGAAACCTGACGGCGAGGACAAGCTGCCGCGCCTGATCGAAGCCGTGGTCGGCGGGAATCTGGACGTCCTGACGTTCACCAGTGCCCCGGCCGTGGATGCCATGTGGAGCACAGCGCACGAGATGGGCCTGTACCGCCAGCTCATCGAGGCACTCAAGGGACCCGTAACTGTCGCGGCCGTGGGGCCGGTCACCGCCCAGCCATTGGTCGACGCCGGGCTGACGCCGCTCATTCCGGACCGGTACCGCATGGGTGCCCTGATACGCCTGGTCACTGAGCACCTTTCCTTGAACCACGTGCGCCGCCTGGAGACCAGGAGCGCCACCATCGAGCTGCGTGGGCGTTGCCTGCGGATCAACGGTGAGGTGGTGGAACTGGCGCCCGCCCCGTTGCTGTTGCTGCGGGCCCTCTTGGGTGCCGGTGGCGCCGTGCTGTCCCGGGAAGCGTTGTCCGACCTGCTGGACCTCCGCGGTTCCGTGCACGCCTTGGACATGACGGTCAGCCGGCTGCGGTCCTCGCTGCCCGACGGCAAGCTCGTGGAGACCGTGGTGAAACGCGGGTACCGCCTGCGGGCGTAGTCCTCTCTGCATCCCGCTGCGCCACCGTTCATTTCAGGCTGCCTTCACCAGGGGCAGTTCGTCCCAACGGGTGGTGTAGCGGGGGCTGAGCAGGCCCCGTTTCATGGACCAGTCCGGGCCGCCGCGGATGCCCGCATGCCCCAAGCCGATGGAGCCGCGGCCGTAGCGTTTGCTGACCTGTTCCAGGAGCGGCCCGATCCCCCGTTCCTCGTGGCGGTTCTCGAATATCTCCAACGGTTTCTGGTTGCCCGTGGGCCGCAGGTCCGTGACCATGATCCCCGCCTTGGCGTACTTGGTCCCTTCCTGGAACTTGGGCACCAAGGCATGCGCGGCTTTGGTCAGGAGCACGGGATCCGACGTCGGCATGGGCAACCTGACGGTGACGGTGGGGAAGGATTTGTCGTTCGGGTTGTACACGGATGTTGCCGCGTAGGCCGTGAGCAGCTTGGCCTGGAGGTCATGCTTCGCCAGGCGGGCACTGGCCATCTGGCCATAGACGCTGAGCACCTGCCGCAACTGCGCCGCCGTCGTAATCGGCGTCGAAAAGGAGCGGGAGAAAATCAGCTGGTCCCGCCCGATCCGTTCCTCTTCCATGGGGATGCACGGCGTGCCCTGCAACTCCAGCACAGTACGCATCACGACGATCGAGAACTTGTCCCGCAGCTTCACGGGGTCCGCGCGCACCAAGTCCAGGATGGAGAAGATTCCGATGGCGTTCAGCCTCTTGGTAAGCCGGGTGGCGATCCCCCAGATTTCGATGACGGACAGCCGTGCCATGAGCGCCTCTCGCTGATCTGCCGGCACGGAATCCCAGCGGCACACGCCATTGAACGCGGGATTGTGCTTGGCCCACTTATTGGCGAGCTTGGCGAGGGTCTTGGTGGGGGCGATGCCTACGCACACCGGAACGCCCACATGCTTGCGACACGCTTCCTTGATGGTCCGGCCCAGCTCCAGGAGGTTTTCCGGGCCGCCCTTGACCCCCAGGAACGCTTCATCGATGGAGTACACCTCCTGCCACGCCGAGTAGCGGCGCAAGAGTTCCATGACGCGCAGGCTGATATCTCCGTAGAGCTCGTAGTTGCTGGACATCGCGATGAGTCCCCACTCCTTGGCCCGCGGGGCGATCTTGAACCACGGGTCCCCTACGCCGATCCCGAGCTTCTTGGCCTCCGGGGACCTGGTGACGGCGCAACCGTCGTTGTTGGACAGGACGATCAGGGGTTTGCCCTCGAGCGCCGGATTGAAGGCCCGCTCTGCCGAGGCATAGAAGCAGTTGATGTCCACATGGGCGATCTCCTGCATCCGGCGCATGAGGGCTGGTTTGGACATCGGGCCCCCTTCCGGCGCTAGCAGATGACCCCGGCCTTCGGCTGGTTCAACACGGTATTTTTCGAACAAATATTCGAATGGTTCAACTGTACAGCGGGGCCACGACAAAGTAGCGGTCTTGTCTAAAACATAGATGAGTGTAAATATTTATAGGTGTCTATGTCTTTGGAACTGACCCCGGTTCAAGCGGTCGCCTGCTGCTCACCACTCGCCAGGGAGCCCCTGTCCGAAAGCGAAGCCGAGGGTGTCGCCCCGCTGTTGAAGGCACTGGCCGACCCCGTGCGGTTGCGGCTCATGTCCCTCGTTGCCTCCCATGAGGGCGGCGAGGCGTGCGTGTGCGACCTCAACGACGCCTTTGAGTTGTCGCAGCCCACCATCAGCCACCACCTGAAAGTGCTGCACGAGGTTGGGTTGCTGGATCGCGAGAAGCGTGGCGTGTGGGTTTACTACAAGGCCCGGACCGAGGCGTTGCAGAACCTGGCTGCCCTGATCGGCGGGCAGGCCGCGTGAAGAATGTTCTGGCCCGGCGGGCCACGGCTGAGTTCATCGGCACCTCCCTGCTGGTGATGGCCGTGGTTGGGTCGGGCGTGATGGCCTCACGGCTGTCACCGAACGACGTCGGACTGCAGCTTTTGCAGAACAGCCTCGCCACCGGCGCCGCACTGCTCGCGCTGATCCTGGCTCTCCAGCCGGTTTCGGCATCGTTCAATCCCGTGGTCACGTTCGTCGAGCGTGCCTTGGGGATGATCGACACCCGGACTGCGGCTGTGCTGGCCTCGGCACAGGTTCTTGGCGGTTTGGCGGGGACGGTCGCAGCGAACCTGATGTTCGGGCTGGATGCGGTGTCCTTTGCTGCACGTGACCGGTCCGGCCCGGGTCTTTGGCTGGCTGAAGTCATCGCTACCGCCGGGCTGCTGATGGTGGTTTTCGGAACCATCCGTTCCGGCAGGGCGGATCGGGTGGCGTTCGCCGTCGGCGGGTACATCGCAGCCGCCTACTGGTTCACCTCATCCACCAGCTTCGCCAACCCTGCAGTCACGATCGCCCGGACCATCACTGATACTTTCTCCGGGATCGCCCCGGCCTCCGCCCCGGGATTTATCCTGGCCCAACTCGCCGGCGGCGTTCTGGGGTTTGCCCTGGTCCGATTCCTCTACCCCGTTCCCAGTGCTTCCGCGGATGCCGCGGCTGACCGAAAGGTGCTCACATGAGCAACAAGCCCTCTGTCCTGTTCGTCTGCGTCCACAATGCCGGCCGCTCCCAGATGGCCGCCGCCTACCTCACCACCCTTTCCGGCGGGGCCATTGAGGTCCGCTCTGCCGGCTCGCAGCCCGCCGAGCAGGTCAACCCGGCCGCCGTCGAAGCGATGGCCGAGGTGGGCATCGACATGTCGGCCGAGATCCCGAAAGTCCTCACCACCGAGGCTGTCCAGGACTCCGACGTCGTCATCACCATGGGCTGCGGCGACGAATGCCCCTACTTCCCCGGCAAACGCTACGAGGACTGGGTACTCGAAGACCCGGCCGGAAAGGGCGTCGAATCCGTCCGCCCGATCCGCGACGAGATCAAGGGCCGGGTTGAGGCGTTGATCGCTTCCCTGGATCGGCGCGCCTAACCGGTAATCCGCATTTGCGGTTGAGAACTATTTACAAGACCGCAATCATCAAGCAAAGGATACGAATTATCCGAATCTGAGTATTGATACCACGGCAATTGTTGGTGGGATCGGGACTCAGGTGAGGAAGTAAATCGTTGGCTGCTGGTCATGGAAGTACCGTGAAGACGCTCTGCGGATACTGCGGTGTCGGCTGCGGCCTGGTCCTTGAGATCGGCAAGGATCCAAAGACGGGCGCAATCCGGGCGCTGAAGTCCACCGGCAACAAGGAGCATCCCACCAACTTCGGTCGCTTGTGCACGAAGGGCGCCACGACGGCGGACATGCTCGCAGCTCCTGGGAGGATGGAGAGCGCTTTCGTCCGGGCTTCCCGCGGCGAGGAACCACAGGCGATGGCCGTGGACCAAACCATCACCGAAACCGCGGCAAAGCTCCGCACGATCCTGGACGCGCATGGCCCGGACGCGATCTCCCTGTACGTCTCCGGGCAGATGTCCCTCGAGGCGCAGTACTTGGCGAACAAGCTGGCAAAGGGTTTCATCGGCACCAACCAGATCGAATCGAACTCCCGGCTGTGCATGGCCAGTGCGGGCTCGGGCTACAAGCTCTCGTTGGGCGCTGACGGCCCTCCGGGTTCGTACCAGGATTTCGACCAGGCCGACGTGTTCTTCGTGGCCGGGGCGAACATGGCGGATTGCCACCCGATCCTGTTCCTTCGCCTGATGGACCGGGTCAAGGCGGGGGCCAAGCTGATCGTCGTGGACCCGCGCCGCAATGCCACCGCCGACAAGGCCGATCTGTTCCTGCAGATCAAACCCGGCACGGACTTGTCCCTGCTTAATGGGCTGATGCACCTGCTGGTGGAGAATGGCCACACCGATCCCGAGTTCATCTCTGAATTCACTGAGGGGTGGGAGGCCATGCCGGAGTTCCTGGCCGACTACACCCCGGCGAAGGTCGCCGAAACCACCGGCATTCCCGAAGCCGATATCCGGCAGGCCGCCCAGTGGATCGGTGAGGCCGGTGAGTGGATGAGCTGCTGGACCATGGGCCTGAACCAGAGCACCCACGGGACGTGGAACACCAACGCGATCGTCAACCTCCACCTGGCCACCGGAGCGATCTGCCGGCCCGGGAGCGGGCCGTTCTCCCTCACCGGGCAGCCCAACGCGATGGGCGGCCGCGAGATGGGCTACATGGGCCCTGGACTCCCTGGGCAGCGCTCAGCCATTGTTGACGCTGACCGAGAGTTCGTCGAAAAGGCCTGGGGCGTCCCTGCCGGCACCATCCGCACCGAGACCGGTGGCGGAACCATCGACATGTTCCAGCGTATGGCCGAGGGCCAGATCAAGGCGTGCTGGATTATCTGCACCAACCCGGTTGCAACGGTCGCGAACCGGAAGACGGTTCTTGCCGGGCTCGAAGCCGCGGAGCTGGTGATCACCCAGGACGCGTTCCGCGAAACCGAAACCAACGACTACGCCGACGTCCTGCTGCCCGCCTCGCTGTGGACCGAGTCCGAGGGCGTCATGATCAACTCCGAACGCAACCTGACGTTGTTCCAACCAGGTGTTGAAGCACCGGGACAGTCTCTGCCGGACTGGCAGATCATTGCCCGCATCGCCTGCGAGATGGGCTTCGCTGAAGCTTTCAGTTACGCCAGCGCCGAGGAGGTCTTCGAGGAGATCAAAGGATTCTGGAACCCCAAGACCGGGTACGACCTTCGTGGAGTGAGCTACGCCCGGCTTCGCGAAACCCCGGTGCAGTGGCCGGCGGCCACGGCCGAGGGCAGCGGCCGGAACCCCATCCGCTACCTCAACGACGGGATCAGCCAAAAACTGCTCGTCCGTGAAGATGGCAGCACTCCGCGACTGGCGTTCCCGACGGCGACCGGCCGGGCCTCGTTCTTCGCCCGCCCGCACATGGACGCGAAGGAAATGCCCGACGACGACTACCCCATCCTGCTCAACACCGGACGCCTCGCGCATCAATGGCACACCATGACCAAAACCGGCAAGGTCGCCAAACTCAACAAACTCAACCCCGGTCCGTTCGTCGAAATCCACCCCGAGGACGCCGAACGGCTCGGCATCGTCGACAAAGACAGCGTCGAGGTCGCGTCCCGCCGCGGGCGGGCGGTCCTTCCCGCCGTCGTGACCGACCGCGTCCGTCCCGGGAACTGTTTCGCACCGTTCCACTGGAACGATGCCTTCGGCGAATACCTGTCCATCAACGCCGTCACCAACGACGCAATCGACCCCATCTCCCAACAACCCGAATTCAAAGCCTGCGCCGTGGTCCTGACCAAGGTCAAGACCAGCACACCCGCCGTCCCCGCAGACACGGCAGCCCCGTCCGTGCCGGCTGCGGCAGAGGCCAGAGTGCCGGCAGCGCCACCGAACACACCCGGCCAGACCTCGGCCATGGAGGTATCAGCAGTGACACAAGGACAAGTGCTCTCACGGATCCTGGGACACGAACCCGCACCGGCTCCCGCGTTTACCGCGACCGAGCAGGCCTACCTGTCCGGTATGCTTGCCGCGCTGAACGCCGGCGCCGCCAACCTCACGCACGGCGCACCTGCACTGCCAGCCAACGCCCCGTTCGCGCCGGAGACGCGGATGTTCATCGACGGCATGCTCGCCGGCATGTACTCCCGCTCCCCCGTCCCCGGCGGGACCTTGGAACTCTCATCCCCAGCCGCGCCCGCCGCTGTTGGCAACACCTCCGGTGCCGCTGCGGCGGCACCAGCAACCGTCTCCCCGCCGGCAGCCGCCGGAACCCCTGACGCTTCCAAGCCTCCGGTTCTGGTGGTGTGGGCATCACAGACCGGCAACGCCGAAGAGTTCGCCGCCCAATGCGCCACGGAACTCACCGCATCGGGCCGGCCAGCGGATCTGCGCTGCATGGACGACGTCGATGTGCTCACTTTGGCCTCGGTTGCGGAACTGCTGGTGGTTACCAGCACCACGGGCGACGGCGAAGCCCCCGACAACGGTTCCTCGTTCTGGGACGCGATCAGCGCCGAGACCGCCCCCACACTTGCCGGAACCCGGTACAGCGTCCTGGGTTTCGGGGACTCCAGCTACGACGATTTCTGCGGCTACGCCCGCAAGCTCGACACCCGACTGGCCGAGCTCGGTGCCACCAGAATGGCTCCCCGCACCGACTGCGAGCCGGACTTCGAGGAACCCGCCGGAGCGTGGCTGGCAACCATCCAGACCGCTTTGACCGCCGAGGCGCCTGAGTCCGCACAGGCGAAGCACCCTGTGTCTGTGGGAGCACCCGATACCGGCGCCAACGTTGCCGTTGCGCCCGTGAGAGCTCCCAAACCCATCCCCCACCTGGTCGAACCCGGATCTCCGGAACCATCCGGGTATACACGCAAGGCTCCGCTGTCTACGTTGCTTGTCCGCAATGAGCTGCTGAGCCGCCCCGGCGCGTCCAAGGACGTGCGCCAGTTCGGCTTCCACCTCCCAGACGGCTCTCTCACCTACGAAGCCGGCGATGCCCTTGGCGTCTGGCCGCGGAACAACCCACGCCTCGTCATCGAATGGCTCAACCTCACGGCCCTGGACGCAGCCACGCCGGTGACCTTGCCCGACCACGGGACCATGTCCTTGGAGATCGCCCTGCGGGAACGGCTGGACATCACGAAAATCACCCCGGACTTCCTGCGCTTTGTCCTGGACCGCACCCACGACGCGGACCTCGCCTCACTCCTGCGCCCGGAAAACAAGAAAGCCCTCACCGAATGGCTCTGGGCCCGGCAACCGGCGGACGTCCTCAAAAGCCTCGACGTCAAGGCAACGGCAGAGGAGTGGCTGACCGTGCTCAAACCCCTGCAGCCGCGGCTGTACTCGATCTCCTCCAGCCCCAGGACTGACCCCCGTGAGGTCCAACTCACGGTCTCCGCGGTGCGGTATGGCTGCGAAGGCACGCCCCGGCACGGGGTCTGCTCGACGTTCCTGGCGGACCACCTTGAAGACGACAACGTCTCCATCTACATCCAGAAGGCCTCAAGCTTCCGTCCGCCAGCGGGCCCGGAGACACCGATGATCATGGTTGGACCCGGAACCGGCATCGCACCGTTCCGCGGGTTCCTCCACGACAGGCGCGCCCAAGGCCACACCGGACCCAACTGGCTGTTCTTCGGCGAACAACACGCCGAAACCGACTTCTACTACAAAGACGAAATCTCCGCCATGCACGCCGACGGGTTCCTCACCCGCCTGGATCTCGCGTTCTCCCGCGACCAGGCCGAGAAAATCTACGTCCAGGACCGCATGCGCGAACACGGCGCCGAACTCTGGAAATGGCTCGAATCGGGGGCGCACTTCTACGTCTGCGGAGACGCCAGCCGGATGGCCAAAGACGTCGACAAAACCCTCACGGAAATCGCAGCCGCGCACGGCGGCATCTCCGAAATCGAAGCCAAGGGCTACGTCAAGAACCTCGCCGCCCAGAAACGCTACCTGCGGGATGTGTACTGATCAGATCAGTCACATTCGAATTTACGGACTCTTGGCTTGGTTTGAACCGCATATCAGGGAATATTCTGGTCTTATGGCCAAAATACGAGTCGCTGAAGCAGCGCGCTTCCTCGGTGTCAGTGACGACACTGTCCGGCGTTGGACCGAAAACGGGATCCTGACGCCAACCAAGGACGAGTCCGGCCGCCTCGCGGTGGACGGACTTGAGCTCGCAACCCTGGCCCGGGAACAGGCGCAGCTACCTGATGACCCAACCAAGATCGGCAGTTCTGCCCGCAACCGGTTCGTCGGACTGGTTACCGGCATCACGGCGGACAAGGTCATGGCGCAGGTAGAGCTTCAGTGCGGCCCCTTTCGGGTCGTGTCCCTCATGAGCAGCGAAGCCGTCCGTGAACTCGGACTGGAACTTGGTTCAGTGGCCACCGCCGTGGTCAAAGCCACCACAGTCATCATCGAAACACCCCAAGGAAAGAGCATCATATGAGGATCGCCCCCAAGACCATCACTACGCTGTTCGCCGCAGGCGCGCTCGTCGCAGGCCTTGCAGGCTGCGGCGGAGGAAACGCCACCCCGGCCGCATCCGGCACGGCCACCGCCACCGAAAGCGCCAAGCTCTCCGGAACCGTTACCGTGTTCGCCGCTGCGTCGCTGAAGTCCACGTTCACCAAGATCGCTTCGGACTTCGAGGCCGCCAACCCGGGCACCAAGGTCACGCTGAACTTCGCAGGTTCCTCGGACCTGGTCACCCAGATCACCCAGGGTGCCCCGGCCGACGTCTTCGCCTCGGCCGACACCAAGAACATGACCAAGCTCACCGATGCGAAGCTCGTCGACGGCACGGCGACCAACTTCGCCACGAACGTCCTGGAGATCGCCGTTCCGCCGTCGAACCCGGCCAACATCGCAGGGTTCGCCGACCTCGCCAAGTCCGGCGTCAAGGTAGTCGTCTGTGCCCCGCAGGTCCCCTGTGGCTCAGCGACTGAGACCATCGAAAAGGCCACGGGCACCACGCTGACCCCGGTCAGTGAAGAGTCCTCCGTCACCGATGTCCTGGGCAAGGTCACCTCGCAGGAGGCCGACGCCGGACTGGTCTACGTCACGGACGTCAAGACCGCTGGCGACAAGGTCAAGGGCATCCCCTTCCCCGAATCGGACAAGGCCGTGAACACCTACCCGATCGCAACGGTCGGGGCCAGCAAGAACAAGGACCTGGCCAAGGCCTTCATCGCGGCCGTAACCAGCGCAGAAGGCAAGAAGGTCCTCACCGACGCAGGCTTCGGCACCCCGTAGACTGCACGGATGCCATCACGCCGCAGGACCGGGTACACCGGCATCCCACCATGGATCTACGCCATCGCGGCAGCAGGCGGACTCTTCGTTCTGCTGCCGCTGGTGGCCATGGTGGCCAAGGTCAATTGGACCCAGTTCGTTCCCCTCATCACCTCGGAGTCGTCGCTGACCGCCTTGGGCCTGAGCCTGCGTACGTCCGCTGCCAGCACGCTCCTGTGCATCGTTCTCGGCGTTCCGCTGGCGCTGGTACTCGCCCGGGGAAGCTTTCCCGGGCAACGCCTGCTGCGGGCTTTTGTCTTGCTGCCGCTCGTCCTGCCGCCCGTGGTGGGAGGCATCGCCCTGCTCTACACCTTCGGCCGCCAAGGACTCCTCGGAAGGACCCTGGAAGTAGCGGGAATCCAGATAGCGTTCTCCACCACCGCGGTGGTCCTCGCCCAGACGTTCGTGGCGCTGCCGTTCCTGGTGGTCAGCCTCGAAGGCGCCCTGCGCACGGCGGGAACCAAATACGAGGCCGTCGCCGCCACTCTCGGTGCCCGTCCCACCACGGTGCTGCGGCGGGTGAGCATTCCGCTCGTCCTGCCAGGACTGGCCTCGGGCGCCGTGCTGTCCTTCGCCCGCTGCCTCGGCGAATTCGGCGCCACCCTGACATTCGCCGGCAGCCTGCAGGGAGTCACGCGCACTCTCCCCCTGGAGATCTACTTGCAACGCGAAACGGACGCCGATGCCGCGGTCGCACTCTCCCTCGTACTGGTAGCGGTGGCCGTCGCCGTCGTCGGGCTTTCCTACCGGCGCTACCGCACCCAACCCGTCACCGAGGCAGCTACGGCATGACCTTCACCCTGAACGTGGCCTTGAAGGCCCGCAACTTCGACGTTTCGCTGAACATCGGTCCGGCCGAAACGGTCGCCGTCCTGGGTCCCAACGGGGCGGGCAAATCCACGCTCCTGGGGATCACGGCCGGCTTGCTCCGGCCGGATACCGGCTACGCGGAGATCGGTGCAAGGACCCTGTTCGACATCGACGGCGGCACCTTCACGCCGCCGCACGCCCGCGGCACCGCCTTGCTCGCCCAGGAGTCGCTGCTCTTTCCGCACCTGACCGTCGTGGACAATGTTGCCTTCGGACCCCGCGCAGCCGGGGCGTCCCGCAAGGAAGCCCACCAGATTGCGCAGCATTGGCTGGGCGAGGTTGACGCCGTCGAATTCGCCGCCAGGCGTCCCGGCCAACTCTCCGGCGGCCAGGCCCAGCGTGTCGCCGTTGCCCGGGCATTGGCCACCAATCCGGAGCTGCTCCTCCTCGACGAACCCATGGCCGCGTTGGACATACACGCCGCTCCCCTGCTGCGGCGCCTGCTCAAGCGGGTGCTCGCAGACCGCAAGGCCATCATCATCACCCACGACATCCTTGACGCCCTCATGCTCGCCGACCGGGTGGTGGTACTCGAGGACGGCCATATCATCGAACAGGGCCCTACCCGCGAAATCCTCGAGCGTCCGCGCAGCCGGTTTGCCGCGGGACTGTCCGGCCTGAACTTGCTCACCGGCACCATCACCGAATCCGGCCTGGCTACGGATGACGGCCTGGAGATCGCCGGACAACGCGAAGACGCGGCCTTCCCCGGCAACCCCGGAGCCGCAGCCTTTCCGCCGTCGGCTGTCTCGATCTACGCAACGGCCGGGCACGGCAGCCCCCGGAACTCGTTCAAGGTCACCATCACGGACCTCGAACCCCACGGAGACCTGATCCGTGTCCGGGCAGGACACCTCGCCGCAGATGTCACACCGGCAGCGTCCGCGGAACTCGGCCTGGCACCTGGATCAGAGGCCTATTTTGTCATCAAGGCCACGGCGATCACGGTCTACGCGGCCTGACGGACACCTATTCGTCCACGGCGATCATCACATCGGATGCCTTAACCACGGCGTAGGCTTCGCCGCCCACCGCCAAGCCAAGCTCGTCCACTGCCTCGTTGGTGATCGATGCGGTGATCACCGAGCCTTCAATCTGGATGCGAACGTGGGCCGTGGTGGCTCCCTTGGTGATCTCCGTGATGGTGCCCTTGAGGCGGTTGCGGGCGCTGATTTTCATGGGAGTCCTCCTAGGTTGTCCGCGGCGTGAGTTCGTCCGGAGTGTTCAGTGTAGTCCCCCACTCACGGAACGAACCGGTACCCCATCCCCGGCTCCGTGATCAGGTGGCGGGGATTGCCGGGCTCAGCTTCAAGCTTGCGACGGAGCTGGGCCATGTACACGCGGAGGTAGTTCCCTTCCTTGGCATAGGACGGCCCCCACACCTCGTTGAGGAGTTGCTGCTGCGTGATCAGCTTGTCCGGGTTGCGGACCAGGATGTCCAGGATGTTCCACTCCGTAGGAGTCATCCTGATGTCTTGGCCTTCCCTGCTGACCCGCTTCTTGGCGAGGTCCACGGTGAACGATCCCGTTTCGACCACCGGAAACTCCGGACCGGCTTCGTTGCTGCGCCGAAGGATCGCCCGTAACCGGGCCAGCAGCTCATCGAGGCCAAACGGCTTGGTGATGTAGTCGTCCGCTCCGGCATCGAGGGCCTCCACCTTATCGTTGGAGCCGTGCCGCGCGGACAGCACCAGGATAGGGACGCTGCTCCACTGCCGCAGCCGTTCGATGACGGCGGTGCCGTCCATGTCCGGCAAGCCAAGGTCGAGGATCACGACGGCGACAGGCCGTTGGGCGGCAACGTGCAGGGCCGCTTCGCCGTCGGCAGCTGTGGCCACGGCATAGCCGTGGGCTTTGAGCGTGATGCCGAGGGCCCGCAGCAAATGGGGATCGTCATCCACCACCAGGATGTTGTTCACTGCAGCCCTTCCTTGGCTGGCAACGGCGGAGTGTGATGGCGGTGGAGCAGCACTGATCGTGCCTCCATGGGAGCCTGGCCGGTGGGATGGACAAACAACGAGCCGGTGGAGAGTGGCAGCCGGAGCACCATGGTCAAGCCACCGCCCGGGGTTTCCTCAGCAGTGAGTGTTCCAGCCATGGCTTCGATAAACCCCTTGGCTACGGCCAGGCCCAGGCCAACGCCGGTGGCCGCGGGTACATCATCCAGGCGCTGGAAGGGCTGGAACATCTGCAGGACGTTGGCCGCTGGAACACCCTGCCCGTGGTCGATGACGCGCAGCTCACCGGCAGGTCGCCCGTTCAGTGCCACGGTGCTCAGTCCGCCGGCCGCGCCCACCACCACGATGTCTGTGTTGGGCGCGTACTTGACGGCGTTTTCCACGATGTTGGCGATCACCCGTTCCAGCATGCCGGCGTCGGCTTCCACCTCCGGCATGTTGGCAGGAAGGTCCACCCGCACTGTACCCGCGGGAACTCCATGGAGGGATGCGGGTATTACCTCGGACCAGCGCACCGGCTTCAGCAGCGGGGTCACGGAGTCGGAGGTTATCCGGGACATGTCCAGCAGGTTTCCCACCAGGACGTCCAGGCGGTCCGAGCATTCATCGATGGTGGCCAGCAGGTCCTGTTCTTCATCCTTGGTGTACGTGACGCCAGGTTGGCGCAATCCACCAACGGCCAGCTTGATCCCGGCCAAGGGAGTGCGGAGGTCGTGGGAAACCGCCCGAAGGATGGACGTGCGCATGCTGTTGCTCTCGGCCAGGCGCACCACTTCCCGTCGGCTTGCTGCCAGTTGGCGACGTTCCAGCAAGGCCGCAAGATGTGCCCCGAAGGCCCCCAGGAGGCGCCTGTCGCTGGCAGGCAGGGCCCTTCCGGTGAGGACCAGGCGCGTGCCGGCGTCGATCTGTTCCACGGTCTCCACAGAATCCGGAGCGGGAGAAACCGCTGGCGAGCCCGAAAGAGAAGGCCCGGGGGAACCCGCAGGGGGTTGCCCTGACCCGGATTCCGCTGGCCCTGATTCTGCTGCCGCAGTGAGGCGCCACCGTTGTGTGTCGGCGCTTTCGCCGGTGGTATCAGGGTCTGCGGCCGCGGTATACAGTGCCGCCCGCCGAACCTGGAACACCGCCGTCGCTTGCTCCAACAGGCCTTGCACGGGGTCCTCCGCAACGGAGGCCCCGCGGGTCAGGTCGCCCAACGTCTCGGCCTCCGCGCGGGCGCGCGAGGCTTCCTTGGACCGACGCGCCGAGCGGTCCACCACTACGGCCACGGCCGTGGAAACACCGGCAAAGACCAGCAGGGCCAGCAGGTTTTGGGGATCGCTGATGGTCAGGGTTCCCAAGGGAGGGACGGAGAAGTAGTTCAGCAGCAGGCTGCTCCACAGCGCACCGAGCAGGGCTGGCCAGAGCCCGCCAACCAACGCCACCACTACGGAACCGGTGAGCTGGATCAGTGCGGCGGTGGCGATGTTGTGGGTGGGGCTGGCCGCCAACAGCACCTGCACCAGCACGGGCAGCACCACGGCCAGCACAAATCCGATGCCAACCCGCATCCGGCCCAGATCACCTTGGCGAGGGCGTTCCCGGCCGCGGCCCCCGAGGGGATGCGAAACCATGTGGACATCGATATCGCCCGACTCACGGACCACTTTGTTGCCTACTCCGCCAAACAAGCGCCCCGGCAACGACTTCCGTCGCGAAACCCCCACCACGATCTGCGTGGCATTGACGCTGCGGGCAAAGTCCAGCAAGGCCGTGGCCGGGTCCTCCCCCGTCACAGTGTGATAGCTGCCGCCCAGGTCCTTGACCAGGGTGCGTTGTGTCCGCAGGTCCTTGGGCGACTCCGTGGCCAAGCCGTCCGAGGCCCGGACGTGGACGGCCAGGAGGTCCCCGCCATTGACCCGCTTGAGGATGCGGGCTGCCCGCCGGATCAAGACCTCACCCTCGGGTCCCCCCGTGAGCCCCACCACGATCCGTTCCCTGGCCGGCCAGCTTGCCTCAATGCGGTTCTCGGCCCGGTAGCGTGCCAGGCCTTCGTCCACCCTGTCCGCCAGCCACAACAGTGCCAACTCGCGCAATGCCGTGAGGTTGCCCAGGCGGAAGTAGTTGGACAGGGCGGCATCGATCTTGTCCGCCGCATAGATCCGTCCGTCGCCGAGCCGCTGGCGGAGAAGCTCCGGCGAAATGTCCACCAGATGGATCTGGGAGGCCTTCCGGACCACGTCATCAGGCACGGTTTCGGCCTGCTTCACCTCGGTGATGGCAGTGACCACGTCGCCCAGGGATGCCAGGTGCTGGACATTGACGGTGGACAGGACATCGATGCCTGCGTCGAGCAGTTGCTCGACGTCCTGCCAGCGCTTCGGGTTCCGGCTGCCGGGCACGTTCGAATGGGCATATTCATCCACGACGGCGGTGTGCGGCCTGCGTGCCAGGACGGCGTCGACGTCGAGCTCCTCGAAGGAGGTTCCCCGGTAATCCATGGCCTTCGACGGAAGGACCTCCAGCCCATCCAGCAGGGCGCGTGTCTCCATCCGACCGTGGTCCATGGCGAAAGCCACGGCCACGTCCTCGCCCCGGCCTTTCAGGCGGTGGGCTTCCTCGAGCATGGCGTAGGTCTTCCCGACGCCCGGGGCGGCCCCCAGGAAAATGCGCAGCGTACCCCTTGCCATGACGTCATTCTTTCACTCGGTGAACCATCGGTTACTTGCTTCCAGCCGCGGCCACGTCGAGGTTCAACGTGGTGACGTTGACGCTTGGCTGGCCCAGGAAGGCCACCACGCCGGAACTCGTGCGCGCCTCAACCATGGACCGTACGGCGTCCTCGGGCAGCCCTTGGGCCCGGGCCACCCGCGGGACCTGCAGCATGGCATAGTCCACGGAGATCTCCGGATCAAGGCCCGATCCCGACGCCGTCACGGCATCGGCCGGGACCTGGGAGGGTGCCACGTCCTCGCCCGCAGCCACGGCGTTCCGGTTGGCAGTCACCGCGTCCTGCAGCTTTTGCTCGTTGGGACCCAGGTTGCTTGCGGACGATGACGCCGGATCCCAGCCGACCGCCGACGGCCGTGCATGGAACCACCGGGGGTCCTGCACGCCGTCTGCAGTGGCGGCCACCTGCGCCAGCAGCGCCGAGGCAGCGGGCCGCCCTTCGGCGTCGTGAATGACCGAACCATTTGCTTGGAACGGTGCCGTCAGTTGGCTCGCGCCGAACACGGCGAGTGGGTAGGCGACACCGAGCACAACGGTGGCCAGCACCAGGAACCGCAGGGCTGTTGCTGCTTGCCGGATGTAACCAGTGAGCGTCTTCATGGGGGCCTCCTAAGCCATGCCGGGGATGAGGGCGATGAGCATGTCAATGAGTTTGATGCCGATGAACGGCGCCACCAGGCCTCCCAGTCCATAGACCAAGAGGTTCCTGCCCAGTGCCTGGCTCGCCGAAACCGCACGGTACTTCACGCCACGCAGCGCCAACGGCACGAGGGCCACGATGATCAGCGCGTTGAAGATGACTGCGGAAAGAATGGCCGAGGCAGGCGTGGCCAGTCCCATGATGTTGAGCAGGCCCAGTCCCGGGAACGCCGCCGTGAAGAGGGCCGGGACAATCGCGAAGTACTTGGCAACATCGTTGGCCACGGAGAAGGTAGTGAGGGCTCCGCGGGTGATCAGCAATTGTTTGCCGATGCCCACGATGTTGATGAGCTTGGTGGGATCCGAATCCAGGTCCACCATGTTCGCCGCTTCCTTGGCGGCGGGAGTGCCGGAGTTCATGGCAACCCCTACGTCGGCCGCGGCGAGCGCCGGGGCATCGTTGGTTCCGTCGCCGGTCATGGCCACAAGCCGGCCCTGTTCCTGTTCGCGGCGGATGACCTCGAGTTTGTCCTCGGGAGTGGCTTCGGCCACGAAATCGTCCACGCCTGCTTCGGCGGCAATGGCTGCTGCGGTCACGGGGTTGTCGCCGGTGATCATGACCGTGCGGATGCCCATCTTCCGCAGTTCAGCGAAGCGTGCCGTCATGCCCGGCTTGACCACATCCGCAAGGTGGACGGTTCCCAGGACCCGGGCTCCGCCGTCGTGGTTCTTCTCGGCGACCAGCAACGGGGTCCCGCCGCTGGCAGAGATCCGGCGCACCGCCTCATCAACGTCAACGGGAACGGCGCCGCCGGCCTCAGTCACAAAGGCAGCAACCGCGGCGGAAGCACCTTTCCGGAGCATCCGTCCGCCTGTATCCAAGCCGCTCATGCGGGTGCTGGCGCTGAACTGCACCACCTCGAGCGCGCTGTCCGCAGCCTGGAGTTCTTCCAGCCCCGGGCCGTTGCTTCCGCGCCCATCAGCCAGTTCCACAATCGACCGGCCCTCAGGCGTTTCATCCGCGAGACTGGACAGCCGGGCGGCTTCAACCAGGTCCTGCCGGCCAACGTTCGACGCCGGGTGGAACTCCACGGCGCGACGGTTGCCGAACGTGATGGTCCCCGTCTTGTCGAGCAGCAGGGCGGTGATGTCACCGGCCGTCTCGACCGCGCGTCCCGAGGTTGCCAGCACGTTGTGCTGGACGAGCCGGTCCATGCCGGCAATCCCGATGGCCGGCACCAACGCACCAATCGTGGTGGGGATGAGGCACACCAGCAACGCTGTGAGCACAATGGGCGACGGCGTGGCCCCGGCGAGCGAGGCGAACGGGGCAAGGCTCATGGTCACGACGAGGAAAACCACGGTCAGGGAGACCAGGAGAACGTGGAGGGCCACCTCGTTGGGTGTCTTCTGCCGGACGGCGCCCTCCACGAGCTTGATCATGCGGTCAATGAAGGTTTCGCCGGGGTCGGCCGAGATCCGGACCACGATCCGGTCGGACAAGACGCGCGTTCCTCCAGTCACGGACGAACGGTCGCCGCCGGACTCCCGGATCACCGGAGCCGACTCGCCCGTGATGGTGGATTCGTCCACGCTCGCGAGGCCTTCTATGATCTCCCCGTCCGAGGGGATGACATCGCCGGCCTCGCACACCACCGTGTCGTTGAGCCGGAGTTCGGTTCCTGGAACTTCCCTGATGGTGCCGTCCGCTGAACGGACCTTGGCCATGACGCCCTCCCGGCTGGCGCGCAGGCTGTCCGCCTGGGCCTTTCCGCGTCCTTCGGCGATGGCCTCGGACAACGTGCCGAACAGCACGGTCAGCCACAACCACAGCGTGATGGCGATGCTGAAGACCGCGGGCCGCGCCACGCAGATCAGTGTGCAGAGGGCCGCCCCCACCCACACCGTGAACATGACCGGTGAATGCAGCATCTGGCGCGGGGCCAGTTTCCGGAAGGCTACGGGCAGGGCCTCGCGTACTGCCGTGAACGTGAGCCTGGCGGGCGCTTTGGTGTGGTGTTTGTGTTCGCCGGGAGTTCCCAGCGGGTTGCCGTCGGCGAGTGTAGCCGTGGCGGCTTCCGTCAATGACTTGGTCATGCGACGAGTCCTTCTGCGAGGGGGCCCAGGGCCAGGGCCGGGAAGTAGCTGAGCGCGGTGAGGATGACGGTGACTGCCATCAGGAGGGACCCGAACAGCAGACCGTGCGTTGGTACGGTTCCCGACGACGCGGGCACGTGGTGTTGCCTTGCCAGGGAACCGGCGAGCGCCAGGACCAGGGCGATGGGCAGGAAGCGTCCGAACAGCATGGCCAGGCCCAGCATGGTGGACAGGTAGGGTCCGGAACTCGTGATGCCGCCGAACGCGGAGCCGTTGTTGTTGGCACCAGAGGTGAAGGCGTACAGGACTTCGCTGAACTGGTGCGGGCCGGAGGCCGGGGCGTTGGCCATGATTCCGGGCAGGAGGACGGTGATGGCCGCGAAGACCAGGACCAGCGTGGGCGTGACCAAAATATAGAGGGCCGCCAGCTTCATTTCGCGTGGGCCGATCTTCTTGCCCAGGAACTCGGGTGTCCGGCCCACCATCAGTCCGGCGATGAACACGGCGATGATGGCCAGCATGAGCATGCCGTAGAGTCCTGAGCCGGTGCCGCCGGGAGCCACCTCGCCGAGCATCATGTTGACCATGGCCACACCTCCGGCCAAGGGTGGCAGCGAGTCGTGTGCGGCGTTGACTGCGCCCGTGGAGGTCAAGGTGGTGGAGGCGGCGAACAAAGCGCTCGACGCCGGTCCAAGACGCTGTTCGAAACCCTCGCCCAGGCCGCCGGCAGCCGCCGTCGCCGTACCTTGTCCGGCAGCTACCGCAGCGCCCATGAGCAGCGTGGAACCCAGCCACAGGGTGCCCATGACGCCGGCGACGGTGAATCCCTGGCGCTGGTCACCCACCATCCGTCCATAGGTGTAAGGCAGGGCAGACGGAATGAGCAGGATCAGGAACACCTGGAACAGGCTGGTGAAGGCGTTCGGGTTTTCGAAGGGGTGGGCGGAGTTGGCGTTGAAATAGCCGCCGCCGTTGGTCCCCAGGACCTTGATGGCCTCTTGTGAGGCTATGGGACCACCGGGGATGGTTTGGCTGACACCCATGGCCGCGTTGGTGACATCAGTGGACCAGAAGTTCTGCACCACGCCGCCAAGCACCAGCACCACCGCACCGATGGTGGCCAAAGGCAGGAGGAGCCGGAAGGTGGTCCGGGCCAGGTCTACCCAGAAGTTGCCGACTTTGTCCGTGCGGGTTCGGGTGATGCCCCGGATGAGGGCGGCAACCACAACGATGCCCACGGCCGCGGACAGGAAGTTTTGTACCGCCAGGAGGCACATCTGGACGAATATCCCCACTGTGGACTCGGGGACGTAGGTTTGCCAGTTGGTGTTCGTCACGAAGGAAATCGCGGTGTTCATGGCCACCCACGGATCCACGGGAGTTGCGGGCCCCGTTCCCGGGATGATGCTCTGGAGCCGCTGCAACAGGAAGACCGCCAGGATGGACACCGCGGAGAACACCAGGACGCTGCGCAGGTACACAGACCATCCTTGTTCGGCGGTGCGGTCCACTCCGGCCAGGCGATAGAAGATGTTCTCTGCGCGCGAGGACGTGGTCCCGGCGAGCACCCGTTCGATGTAGATGCCAAGGGGCTTATGCAGCAGGACCAGGACCACCAACAGCACGGCAACCTGGGTCAGGAAGGAGAGGGTATTGAAGACCAACCCGGATCACCACTTTTCCGGATTGACCAAGACAGCTACCAGGTACCCCAGGAGCACCAGTCCGGCCACGAGCAGGCCGATCCAGATCACAGCGTCGATAGTCACCGGCCACTCACCGGCCCGTCTTTGTCGATCATCCGGCCCAATAAATGGGCAACCCACATCACGGTTCCCATGGACACCATGAGAATCCCCACAACAGCCAGGTCGGCCACTGGAACGTCCTTTCATCAGGTCCCGTTTGCGGGACAGATGAAAGTCAACTCCTCAAAAACCGGCCGTTGGCCGTTCCTAACGGTTCCTTAACGCGGCAGGCGCAGATCTTGACGCGTTCTTTACGCCGGGCACCCAACTGGGTCGCAGTTAAGCGCGTTTTGAGCCGTCAAAACGCGCTTAATTGCGACCCAGTTGGGTGGGGTGGCTACTTCTTGTGGACCAGGTAGATGGCGCCGGTGGTGACGTCTTCTTCGAGGGCTTCGAGGGTGCGGCCGCGGGTTTCCGGGACCTGCGTGTAGATGAAGATCAACGCCAGGATTCCCACCACGCCGAACAGGAAGAACGTTCCGGTGATGCCGACGCCGGCCACGAGCGTGGGGAAGAACAGGCCAAGGAGGGCGTTGGCGATCCAGAGGCAGAACACCGAGAGGCCAATGGCGAAGCCGCGGACATGGAGCGGGAAGATCTCGGACAGCATCACCCAAACGGCGATGTTGAGGAAGGTCTGCATGGAGCCCACGAACGCCACCACCAGGAACAGGATCACGAACGGACGGGCAGCATTGCCAACCGGCAGGACGATCGACGCGATACCAATGAGGAAGTGGCAGATGGTGGTCAGGGTGAAGCCGAGGAGCAGCGTGGTGCGGCGGTTGACGCGCTGCATCAACGTCAGGGCGATGACACCACCAACGACGGCGATCACACCGGGCGCGATGTTTGCGATCAGGGCGGCGCTGGAATCGAAACCGGCTTCCACCAGGACGGACTGGCCGTAGTACATGATCGAGTTGATGCCGGTCAGCTGCTGGGCAACGCCCAGCCCGATGCCCACCAGGATAATGCGGAGGATCCACTTGTCCTTGAGGGCCGCCCAGGACGTTGCCTTGGAGGCTTTCTCTTCGTCCGCGAGGTGCTTGACGTCGGCCATCTCGGCTTCGGCGCGTTCCTCGGAGCGGATGGTCTTCAGGACAGCCAACGCCTCGCGGGTGCGGCCCTTGGAGATGAGCCAACTCGGCGATTCGGGCATCCTGAGCATGCCGAAGAACAAGGCGATGGCGGGCAGGGCTGCCACGGCGAGCATGATGCGCCACACTCCGCCGAATTCACCCCAGATGTTGCCGATGATGGCGTTGACCACGAACGCGGCGAGCTGGCCGATGACGATCATGAGTTCGTTGCGCCCGGCCAGGGATCCACGGATTTCGTAGGGCGCAAGCTCCGCCAGGAAGACCGGCACAACGGTTGACGCGCCACCCACAGCCAGGCCCAGGATGATCCGGCCCAGCACCATGACTTCGAAACTTGGCGCGAAGACGCAGGCAATGGTTCCGACGAAGAACAGCGTTGCCAGGAGGATGATGGTCTTCCGGCGCCCCCACCCGTCGGAAAGCCTTCCGCCGGCCACAGCGCCGGCTGCGGCGCCGAACAGCAGGGAACTGGTGACAATTCCTTCCGTCAGGGGCGTCAGGGCGAGATCGACCGTCATTGGCCGGAGTGCCCCGTTGATCACACCCGTGTCGTAACCAAAGAGGAGGCCGCCGAACGTGGCGACCAGAGCTACCAGGCCCAACCGCTTGCGGTGCGGGCCGTTGGTCAACGGGGGCAGGGCCGCGTTATGGGCACTCTCCCGTTGAGTTTGCGTAGCAGACATCAGGACTCCTTTGTCAGTGTGTTGCGGGTCATACTCTCCCGCTCTGACACAAGACTAACGCGCGAAAGACTTAAATGTAAGGTCAAACTAACAAATGACCTTAATTGTTCGGTTTTGTCTTCATGGCAGGATGATCCCCATGGCATCCGAGAACCAGCAGCGCCGGGCTGCGACGCAGAGTGACGTTGCGCGTGAAGTCGGCGTGTCCCGCACCCTCGTCTCCTTCGCCTTCCGCGGAGCGCCCGGAGTCAGCGGCGAAACCAAGGAAGCGATCTTCGAAGCCGCGAGGCGTCTCGGCTACCGGCCCAATGCCGTAGCCGCCGACCTGGCACGCAAGCACCGTTCCGCCGTCGGGCTTTACCTCATGGACATCCGCAACGAGATCTACGCCGATATCCTCAGCGGCGTCCGGACAGCCTTGGCGCAGCAACACAACAGGTTGATCCTGAGCGTTTCGCGATCTGCCGACGGAGAGGACCGCGGGGCGCTGGAGTCGCTGATCGAGGCCCGGGTGGGAATCATCATCGCCGCGACCCTCCTGGACCCGGACCATGACGTCCACGAGATGGCGCGAAGCGTATCGCTGGTGAGTGTGACGCGGCCGGTGGAGGGCGTGGACAGCGTCTATTCGGACGATGCGTACGGCGCCCGCGTGGCCACCGAGCACCTCCTGGGACTTGGGCACACGCGGATCACCCACCTGGCAGGACTTGCCTACGACGGCCATCTGGCGCGTCGACGCGCTTATGAGCAAACCATGCGGGACGCCGGCCTGGTCCCTCAGACGGTATGCGCGGACGACTTCACCCAGGACTCCGGAGAACGCGCCGCGGCCCGGATCCTGGACCAAGCAGACCGGCCGACGGCTCTTTTTTGCCACAACGACCAACTGGCCCTCGGCGCACGGGAAGCCGCCTACGCCAGGGGTATCTCCATTCCCGGGGACCTCTCGCTGATCGGCTACGACAACTCCCGCACCGCGCGGCTGCACGGAATCGACCTCACCTCGGTGGACCTGCACGCGGTACAGCTCGGGGAGGCAGCCGGGGAGGTTGCCCTGGAGCGCCTCGCCAACCCGGACGGACCTCCCGCGGACCGGAAGTTCATGCCGCAACTGGTGCTCCGGCGCTCAACAGCCCGGCCTCCTCAAATGTGATGCAGGCACGTGGTGGCCACGCCCCAAATGGTCAATTCCGACAACGCTCCCACCCGGATGTCCGGAAACTTCGGGTTATCAGCCTGGAGCACCACCCCGGACTTCGTGACGCGCAGCCTCTTGATGGTCAACTCGCCATCAAGGACAGCGACGACGACGGAGCCGTCCTTGGGTTCCAGCGCGCGGTTGACGATCAACTCGTCGCCATCGCTGATTCCCGCACCCTCCATGGATTGGCCGGTCACGCGCACCACGAAGGTGCTGGTGACGTCCTTGATGAGGTGCTCATTGAGGTCTATCCGGCCGTCGAAGTAGTCCTGCGCGGGCGACGGAAACCCAGCTGCCACCGGGACCGGAGCCAACAGGACCGACAAAAGAGAGAAGCCCGCATCTAGCACACGGGGGCCGACTATCACGCCCACAACACACCTTTATTCGAATATATGTTCGATAACTGAGTGTACATCGGGTGGCAGACATTGTGGCCTTCGGGCGGGCTCGCCGGGGTCGGGGCAACGCTGCCTGGGCGCTGGGAAGCTTGCGGCGGATTCGCCGTTCTCCCGCGAGTTGGCGTGCGGGACTGGCCAGCGCATCCCTCCCCATAAATTACGCTAATGAAGTGATTATTTGGAGAGGTTGGGGAATCCTGGTGATTCTGGTGTTTGCAGTATGTGGCGGTTTGGCCGGCAGCCTTTCGCACGGCAACTTGATTGCCGTAGGGGTGGGGTTTGCTGCCGGAGCGGCGGGGATCTGGTATCTGGGCAAATGGTTCAACCAGACCATGCCCAAGGAGGCCTATGAGAAGGCCGTTAATCTGCGTGCCCAGGAGCTCAACCGGATGGTAGAGGTGGGAGCGTATCAATTCCCCGGCCTGGCCGCACCGCGGTCCATCGAAGAGGCGCATGCCCAAGCAGAAGAACAGTGGAAGTACGAAGCCGAGACTGCGCGACGGGGATTCTTCAACCGGCACAGCCTGTTCTTCCTCCCCATGCAGTACTGGGCCTTCGTGGCAGCCTTCGCTGCCGTGGCCACCATCATCAGCGGCCTGGCTCGAGGCTGACTTCCTTCCCAGTACAAGGGATCGACCACGCAGCCCCGGCGTGGGAGACTCCCGACCATGACTACTCCCCCGAAGGCCATTGAGCACTGGTGGCCGAAGCTAACGGCCGCTACACAGGATTGGCTCATCAACAACAACGGTGACGCCGTTCGCCCGGACATCGTCGCTGAGATCGCAGCAGCGGGTGGTCCGGGCGCCGCGGATCCTTGGTGGGCAGCTGGGCAAACAGAGGGATCCTGCTTTCCCGACGAGGCCGTTGACTGGATCGAGGAAGCAGCCAACCAGGAAAAGCCCTAGCCCACTTTGTAGCGAAGGTGCGAAACCAGCCGGGTCCCCCGCACGTCCAAGGGCTCAAGCTTCAGCTCGCCCACGCCGTCCAGCAGGCGCTCGCCGCCGCCAAGGATGACCGGAGCGACGTGGAGCCGAAGCTCGTCAATGAGGCCCGCCGCCAGGAACTGCCGGGCCGTCGACGCTCCACCGGCAATCGCCACGTTCTTCCCGCCCGCAGCCTCGCGGGCACGGGCCAGCACCGATTCGATGGGGTCGTTCACGAAGTGGAACGTCGTGCCGCCCTCCATGACCAAGGGCTCGTGGGCGTGGGAGGTCAGCACGAAGACCGGAGCATGGTACGGCGGCTCCTCACCCCACCAGCCACGCCAATCGGCCGGCCATACCCCTTCGCCAGGACCGGCGAACATGTTCCTGCCCATGATGTACGCGCCGGCTTCGAGGATCCCGGCCACTTCCGCAGCATTGGTATCGCGCTCCTGGAACTGCCAGCGGTGCAGCGTCTCGCCACCGGCACCCAAGGGTTGCTCCATGGACTGGTCGGGACCGGCTACAAAGCCGTCAAGGGACACGGTGAGGTCACAGGTAACTTGGCTCATGCGCCCATCCTGCCACCGGATCAACGGAATGGTCACGGATTCAGGCCACGTTGAAGCCACCGTTGCTGTGCAGGATCTGGCCGTTGACCCATGAGCCGGCGTCGGAGAACAGGAACCGCACCAGGTTGGCCGTGTCGGCGGGTGTGCCCAGGCGTCCGGCAGGAGTCGCCCCGACCGCCCAGCCGCGAACGGCGTCGTCCATCCAGCCGGTATCGATCGGTCCCGGGTTGATCACGTTGGCGCGCACTCCCCTGTCCGCCAGTTCCACGGCGGCCGCCGTCACGATCCGGTCCAGGGCGCCTTTGCTGGCGCCGTAGGGCAGGTTGTTGACGGTGTGGTCGCTGGTCAACGCCACAATCCGCGCACCCGCAACACCGTCGGACACCGTGGGCAGCTGCTCGGCGAGCGCCTTGATGAGCAGCCACGTCGCGCGGGCGTTCACGGCAAAGTGACGGTCCCAGCTGTCCACGGACGTGCTGAGGATGCTGCTGTCCACCGACTCGCAGTGGGACATCACCAGGCCGGTCACCGGACCCAGTTCCTGCCCTGCGGCAACCAGCGCCGCGGGAACAGCGGGATCGCTGAGGTCGCCCGGGACGAGTTCGACGGCGGCACCCAGTTCGCGGCATTCGGCGGCGATGGCGGCGGCATCGTCGGGTGACGCCTCGAGGCCGAGCCGGTCGTCGTAGGGCTTCCAGTGGTTGAGGACGAGGTTCCAGCCATCGCGGGCAAGGCCCGTGGCCAGCGCGGCGCCGATGGAACGACGCCTCCCTGCTCCCGTGACCACAGCTACCTGAGAAGGATGATTCATGCCTCGACCCTATGCCGTGCCGGTCCCGCGTCCTACGCTGAACCTGTCCATACCCACGAAAAGAGGGACGCCATGGCACGCGAACCGGAACCCACGTTGGAGCAACTGACCATCCTGCTTGGCACATGGGAGACCACCATTCCCAGCGCGGAGACCCAGGGCCGGACCACGTTCGAGTGGCTGGAAGGCGGCGGCTTCCTGATCCAGCGTTCAACGGTGGAACGCCCCGAGTACCCCAACGCAGTGAGCGTGATCGGGGCAACCGGTTCAGACGGGGCGTTCCAGCAGCATTACTTCGATTCGCGAGGGGTAGCGCGCATCTACGACATGACGCTCAAAGACAACGTGTGGACGCTGTTCCGGGACGGTCCGGACTGGCCGCAACGCTTCGTGGGCCGCATCAGCGACGACGGGAAAACCATCACCGCACGCTTGGAGCGCGGCACGTATCCCGGCGGACCGCTGGAGCACGACTTCGACATGGTCTACACCCGGATTACTCCACCTCATGGACAGATTCCCGGACCGGTGGGAACATAAGGGCCATAATCCGCGGAGGCATCGCCCGGCCACGTTCGGGTAACTCCAGGTCAGCTCTCGCTTGAGGGGAACGGCCATGGTTCGTCTGGGGTACGCGAACACTGGGAGTACGGGTCCGGAACCCGGCATCGATCGGTCACGCCACGGCGGCAGCCTTGAGACAGTGGACGCTGTGGTGGTGGGCTCGGGCTTCGGCGGCTCGGTGGCTGCCCTGCGCCTGGCCGAAGCCGGGCAGTCCGTGGTGCTCATGGAACGCGGCAAGCCGTATCCGCCGGGGAGTTTCGCCCGGTCGCCGTCGGAAATGGGCCGGAACTTCTGGGACCCGGACCGCGGCCTCTACGGGCTGTTCGACGCCTGGACCTTCCGCGGCACTGAAGGTTTGGTGTCCAGTGGGTTGGGCGGCGGCTCGCTCATCTACGCGAACGTGCTGCTGCGCAAGGATGAAAAGTGGTTCGTGAACGAGTCCCCCATCCCGGGCGGCGGCTACGAAAACTGGCCCTTCACCCGCGAAGACCTGGACCCCTACTACGATGCCGCCGAGGCCATGCTCCAGCCGGTCCCGTATCCATGGAAGGACACAGCCAAGACCCTGGCGATGGAAAGCACTGCTGCGACGTTGGGCTTGTCCATCAGCCGCCCACCGATCGCCGTGACGTTCGCGCCCACCCCGGGCGGAGACCCGCGGACCAACCATCCCCTGCCCTTGCCGGAGTACGGGAGCGTCCACGGCCCCAACACCGTCCGCACCACCTGCACGCTCAGCGGCGAATGCGATATCGGCTGCAATGCGGGCGCCAAGAACACGCTGGACCACAACTACATCTCGGCGGCGGCCGCCAAAGGTGCAGATGTCCGCACCTTCCATGATGTCCGCGGCATCAGGCCCCTGCCTGGCGGCGGTTACGAGGTCCGTTACGTCGTCCATCATCCGGAGAACCAAGGCGAACTCCTCACCGAGCAGATCATCCGCTGCACCCGATTGATCCTCGGGGCGGGCACGTTCGGCACCAATTTCCTGCTCCTGCGCAACCGTGGCTCGCTCCCCGCCCTGAGCGAAACCCTGGGCACCCGCTTCAGCGGCAACGGAGACCTCCTGACCTTCATCATGGACGCCAAGACACCGGCCACCAACGGATCCCGCCCGGGCGTTCGGACCCTCACCGGCAGCCGGGGGCCGGTGATCACCACGGCGATCAGGGTTCCGGACGCGAATGACGACGACGGCGACGGTCGCGGCTACTACGTGGAGGACGCCGGGTACCCGGCCTTCATCAACTGGCTCATGGAAACGGCCCAACTACGCACTGCGGCCATGCGCACCGCCCGGGTTGCCGGGCAATTGCTGAAGGACAGGCTTTTCGAGGCCGGCCGCTCCAACGTCTCCGCAGACCTCGCCGCGGCGCTGGGCGATGGCAGGTTGTCAGCCAGTTCGGTGCCGCTGCTGGGCATGGGCAGGGACATCCCCGACGGTGTCATGACCCTGAACGATGGGCGGCTTGCCATTGCATGGACCATGGCAACGTCCAAGGAGTACTTCGGTCGCGTCCGGGCAACCATGGAGTCCATCGCGAAGGACCTGGACGGGAACTTCGTGGACAACCCGCTGTGGTGGGCCAAGCGCGTCATCACCGTGCACCCGATCGGCGGGGCACCGTCAGGGCGGCATCCCGGCGAAGCCGTGTGTGATTCCTATGGCGAAGTGTTCGGGTATCCGGGGTTGTTCGTGGTGGACGGGGCGGCGATGCCCGGTCCCGTGGGTGCCAACCCGTCCCTGACGATCGCGGCGTTCGCCGAGCGGGCGTGTGCGCGGATCCTCGACGGCGGCCAAGCCGGTGGGCGACGCTGGCCTGCCGGGCATCGCGGCATCGCGCCCTCTGACGCGGCTGGGGAGGACGCGGCTGGGGAGGACGTGGCTGCGGAAGGCGCCCTTGCGGAAGTTGCCGACCAGGGCCACGGCAGTCCGGCGACCTCGCAGCCGGAGGCGGCGGGCGCCGTCATCGACGCCGGTGCGAGCGCACCGCGGGCACTGGCACCTGACGCTACCAAAGGCAAGGGTGCGCGTGAGGAACAGCCTGCGGGTGCTGCTCCTGGCGGCACCGATGTTCCCCAGGCGAGCGCTCGCCGGCTGGCGCGGCGTGGTAAGAGCGCGGCTACCGGCGGCATCGATGCTCACGAAGCGAGCCCACGCGGCCTGACCCCGCCCGGCGCGGGTCCGGCTCCTGGCGGCACCGATGTTCTACCGGCGAGCGCTCGCCGGCTGACGGCGCCCACAACGGGTCCGCCACCCGCCACCTCGGTTCGATTCACCGAGCAGATGCATGGCTGGTTCAGTCCCGGCCTTTCCGACCCGGAGAAAGGCCGCATGCTCGGCCGGGACCGGAGCCGGAAGATCATGTTCGAACTCACCATCATCGCCGAGGACATGGAGGCGTTTGTCGCGGATCCGAGCCATCCCGCCAAGGCAGAGGGCTACGTCCTGGCCGACTATTTCGGGGGCCGCATGCCCGTGGAGCGTGGCTGGTTCAACCTCTTCGTGGAGGACGAATCCACGGACGGGCGCCCCGCCCGGCGCATGCTGTACCGCTTGTGGCTGCGCGATCCCGGCGGCACGCCGTTCACGTTTACCGGGTACAAGCAGATCCACAATGAGGCGGGCTTCGACCTCTGGCCGGATACCACCATCCTGTACGCCACCATCCTTCGCGGGCACGTGCCACCGGACGCCGACACCAAGCGGCCGGACGTGAACTCCGTGGCGTCGGACTCCGTGGCGTCGGACTCCGTGGCAGCGGAGCATGGCGTGGTTGGGGCCGGCATCCTGTACATCCGGCCGCTCGATTTCGCGAAGCAGCTGACGACGTTCCGGGCGGAGGGTCCGGCGCGGGCTGCAGGTCTGGCGGCCTTCATGAAACTGTTCGCGGGCGAGCTGTGGCAGGTCTACGGGCGCGGCATCCGGCGTGTGCCGTTCCCGCTCAGATCCTCCCGCACGCCGAATCGCCCAGGCCGCTGAGACGCGATGAAAAGCTGGGAGCTCGCCCAACACAGGGGCCTCTTGGGTTTCACCCCCCAGCCCGCCGTCCGGTGGCTCGCCCCCATGTCCTTGGCCAGAACGGCATTGAAGGTCATGGCAGCAACGGTCTTCGCGGACTTCGGTGACAAACGCGAGCTGGAAGGCGGCTTCCCGGGCGACCTCTTGCGCCTGGACAAGCTCCCAATCCCCGGCCAACCGGCCCAGCCTCCGGTGACCAGCCGCGGCCTGCCCGGTCCGGGCGAACTTGCCGGCCCGGACCGCACTGCCCCTGCCCAGGATCTGTGGCTGGACTTCACCGCGGACCTCGGGGACGGCTTCGACGCAACCTACACGGTGGCGTCGTTGCTGGCGCAGGATGCGTTGCCCGTGGCAGGAGAGGATCTCCCCCGCGGCCGCGTCCTGGTGCTGGGCGGGGACGAGGTCTACCCCGTGGCGTCGCCGGCGGCCTACGAAAACCGGATGGTGGGCCCCTACAGGACAGCATTCCCGGAACGGGATCCTGCGTTGCGGGGCCTGCTGAACGAGGTTCCCGTCATGCTCGCGCTTCCCGGCAACCACGACTGGTATGACGGCCTCACCTCGTTCATCCGCACGTTCACCCGGCAACGGAACATTGGAGCCTGGCGGACCATCCAGTCCCGCAGTTACTTCGCAGTGAGGCTCACGGGGGAATCACCCGGACCAGGCCGGAGCGGCACGCCCGGTTGGTGGCTCCTGGGATTGGACAGCCAACTGGGCCAATACATCGACGAACCCCAACTGGACTACTTCTACCGCAACGTCACACTGCAGCTGCATCCCGGGGACGCGATCATCCTCTGCGTCGCTTCCCCCTTCTGGGTGGACGCAGACGCAGCCCACGCCGCCGAACGACCCAACGAATTCCGCCAGGCGAACTTCTTCGAACAGGACTACCTGCGCCGCCGGTTCAACCCCGTCACCGGCCACTTCGAATCCACCGGGGCGAACGTCCGGCTCTGGCTCACGGGCGACCTGCACCACTACTCGCGTTACGAAGACGGAACCGTGGCGGGACCAGCCAAGACCCAACTCATCACCTGCGGCCTCGGCGGAGCCTACCTCTCCGACGCCCACTGGTTGCCGGACGAACTCCTCCTACCGGCTCCCGCCGAACCCGGTGAATCGTCCAGCGTTCCCGCCGGCAACCGAACCCCGGCAACAGGCAGGCGTTTCACCCGCACTTCCACCATCTACCCCGGCCAGTCCGATTCCCATCTCCTGGGTCCGCGCCTGGCCAACCCCTTCTCGCCCTCGTGGCTGCCGGCCCGCAACCCCGGCTTCGGGCTCTCCATGGGCTTCGTCCACGTGGTGGCCGCCCTCACCGCATGGACCGTCTTCAGCGCCTTCCGCGGCGAATCCTTCGTGGACAGCCTGCATGGCCTGACCCACGGAAACACCCTCCTGCTCATCGTGCTCCTGGTTCTGGCCATACCCGTCCTCCTCGGCATCACGGTGCTTACGGCTCGAGTGCTCGGCATCGCCAAGGCCGGCATCGTCGTCTTCACCCGCGGCGTGCTCTACCAGCTGTCCGCGCTCGCGGTGAGTGCCGCCGTCGTGATCCTGGTTCCGTGGCCCCGTGGGTGGCCGGACGTCGTGCTGGTACTGCTGGCCCTGGCGTTGGTCCATGCGGGCGGCTGGGTGCTGGGCAGCGAGGCGTTCGCGCTGTACATCCTGTCCACGCCCAGCGGTGAGGTGTCCACGTGGAAGATGTCCGGGCAATCCATCGAGGACCACAAAGGCTTCCTTCGCCTGCACCTCGCGGCCGACAGCACCCTGACCGTTTACCCGCTGGTGGTTGACACCATCTGCCGCGACTGGCGGCTCCCGGACACGAACGACGGCGCGCGGCTGGTTCCGGAGTCCGGCCTGCCTGCCGTGCGGCTGCTTGAAGAACCCATCACCATCGCACGGAAGGGAACCGCACCATGATCATCACCCGTGCCGAGCACCGGACCGAGGTCATCCCGTTCCGTGCCCGGGACAATACCCCGCTCAGCCTGGTCCATGTAACCTCGCCGGCCGAGGCAAGCAAGGGGCCCGTGCTGCTGGTCCACGGATCGGGAG
Organism: Paenarthrobacter sp. NPDC089714; assembly: GCF_044748905.1. Classification (NCBI taxonomy): domain Bacteria; kingdom Bacillati; phylum Actinomycetota; class Actinomycetes; order Micrococcales; family Micrococcaceae; genus Paenarthrobacter; species Paenarthrobacter sp. NPDC089714. The sequence goes on along the minus strand of NZ_JBIVGX010000002.1, from coordinate 147,625 downwards.
TCCGCGCCGAACTGTTCAGGCCGCCCATCCGCACCACCATTGTGGACGTGCTCCTGGAGGACGGATGGGACGTGTGGATGCTCAATTGGCGGGCATCCATTGACCTCGATCCCCTGTCCTGGACGCTTGCCGACGCCGCCGTGTACGACCATCCTGCCGCCGTCGAGCATGTCCTCAAGGCGACAGGCGCCGAAACCATGAAAGCCGTGATCCACTGCCAGGGATCAACATCGTTCACCATGTCCGCGGTGGCCGGGCTCCTGCCGCAAGTGGACACGGTCGTCTCCAACGCCGTCTCCCTCCACCCCGTGGTGCCCGCATTCTCGCGGCTCAAGATCGACTACCTTACGCCCGTGGTGAAGATGTTCACGCCCTACCTTTCGCCCGCCTGGGGATACAAGTCGCAGGGGTACTTCACCCGGGCCATCCGCGGGCTGGTCAAAGCCACGCACCACGAGTGCGACAACACGGTCTGCAAAATGGTCAGCTTCACCTACGGCAGCGGCCGCCCCGCGCTGTGGGCTCACGAGAACCTGGACGAGGCCACCCATGAATGGCTCAGCGGCGAATTCGCCGAGGTCCCCGTCACGTTCTTCGAAGAAATGGGCCGCAGCATCAAAGCCGGTCACATGGTGGCCGCGGGCGAGCATCCGGAACTGCCGGACAATTATGTGGCCGAGGCACCACAAACCGACGCCCGCTTCGCGTTCATCGCAGGGCTGGACAACCTGTGCTTCCTGCCGGAAAGCCAGCAACGCAGCTACGACTTCTTCCGGAAGCACCGCCCCGGCAAGGACTCCCTCCACCTCATCCCCGGCTACGGCCACTTGGACGTGTTCTTCGGAGAACGCGCCTGGCAGGACACTTTCCCGGTCATCGTCAGCGAACTCAACGGCAGCAGGAGCTGAACCCATGAAAACCCTCACCGAACTGGTCAGTCCCCTGCTCAAGCTCATGCCCTCGCCGGTACCACGGCGCCAGGAGCGGCTCCGCGGCCAGCATGCCCAGGCCGACGGCATCAAGTACCTCATGCCCGTGAACTCGGACGATTCCCCGGTCCTGATGGCCGCCTTCCCCATCAACAAACGGGCCGCAGCCTCCGTGCTCCCGGGTACGGAACTGCGACCGTTCAGCCTGGGCGGGAAAGGGCTGTTGGTGGTCACGGTGGTCAACTACAAATCCACGGACATCGGCAAGTACATCGAATACTCCCTGGCCATCGCCATCACCCACGGCAGCCGCCCGGCACCACCCATCCTCCCCTTGCTTTTCCAGAAGACATTCAAGCTCGGCCAGTTCGTGGTGGACCTCCCCGTCAGCACGGAGATCTCCGTGAAGGGCGGGAAGGGTATCTGGGGCATGCCCAAGCACCAGGCCAACCTGGACTTCGTGGTCACGGACTCCAGCGTCTCGGCCCAGTACGACAAGGACGGCCAACTTGGCTGCTATATCGAGATCGAACGGCCGGACCCCTTGGGCCTGCCGCTCAAACTCGCAGCCTCCAACTACTGTGCCTTCCGGAACATGCTCTGGAAGTCCGACATCTACTTCGAAGCCACCGGAGACATTGCGCTCGGCGCCCAAGCGAAGGCCCGGCTCATCCTGGGTGACGCGCCCGGCGTCGAACCTTTGAAGACGCTCCAGGTGGAAAGCAAGCCGATCTTCACCGCCTGGCTGCCGCAGGCCCACGGCGTCCTGGACGACCACTACGAAGCCTGGTTCCTGACCGCCCCCACGGAAGCCGGTGCCGCCGGTATCCGCGGTGGAGACATGCTGGACAGCGTCACGGACCTTGGACAAGGGCAGGAATGGCTGGCGCCCCCGGACCGCAGCAGGGTCCCCGGTGCGCCGGACCGGGCCACGGACGGTGCTCCGTGAACTGGCTCTTGCTCCTCAATGCGCTGTACTTCCTTTTTGGCGCCACCATGTACGTGGGCACCATGTGGGTCCTCAAGTTCTTCCTCTACCCCACGTGGCGGTCGCTGGCCAGGGATAACGTGGACATGCACTTCGGCATCCCCACCCGGGCAGCCACCAAATTCTTCACCGTGGTGGTGCCCATCATGTTCATCTCCGGGGGCATCCTGGTGTGGTCCGAGTGGGGCACCATCCGTCTCATCCCGGCCATCATCTGCCTGGTGGGCATCATCACGCTGACCGTTGTGGGGCAAGGCATCATCATCCCTATCAACGTCCGGATCCGCGGCGGCGACTTCAAGGATGACGCTGAGCTCCGTACCCTTCTGCAACGGTGGATGCTCCTCAACGACATCCGCTTCTACGTCTCCACGCTCACCTGGGCGGCCATGGTCTGGCTGCTGGTGGACCGGGGACGGCTCCTGGAGTCCTTCTCATGAGCGCCCACGCTGACTCCCGCAAGCCACATCCGCCAGGGACCGTTGCCTGGGCACTGGCGGACCCATTGCGCGCCGTCCTCGCGGCCATCGCCGTCATCACGGTGATCACGGGCGTGGTGGAGGTTCCTTTTGGCGGGCCGCTGCTCCAATTGCTCGGCGCCGATCCCACGCCGGAGGCCCGCCAACTGTTCGGCACCGTGGGCATGTTCATGGTGGTGGTTGGCGGACTCCTCCTCCACACTCTGCTCAATGCGGTGCCGTCCCCGGAAGTTGTCCTGTGGTCCGGCGTCCAGAAGGCGGGTGCTTTCGGTGCAGTCGGGATTGGGGTACTCAACGGAGTGTTCTCGCCGATTGGCCTGTTGGTCGCGTTTTTTGACCTCGCGACGGCGGTACTCCTCTTCGTGTATTGGCGCCGGCTGGGTGCCGGGCCGGGCCTGCAACAGTGAAACGCTCCCTGGTCCTTGCCGGCGGCGGCATGCGCGTGGCCTGGCAGGCGGGCGTCATGCGCGCCCTTGAGGAGGAGGGCCTGGACTTCCACCACGTCGACGCCGCTTCCGGGGGCATCCTGACCGCCGGCATGCTGCTCTCCGGAGTGTCCGCCAGGGAAATGTGCCAGCGCTGGTCCGGCGTGGACGTTAAGGATTTCGGCTCTGCCCTCCCGATCGGCGATTACCTCAAGGGCCCGTGGTCGCTGCCTGCGGTCGGCGATGCCGACGGCATCCTGGACAAAGTCTTCCCCGCTTTGGGGATCAACGACGCCACCATCCGTGGCCGCGCGGCGGAACCGGACGCCGTCGAAGGTTCCTTCAACGTGGTGGAGTTCGTCGAAAAACGATGCCATGCCATCGACGCCAAGGAGATCGACGCGGAACTGATGGCGGCGGGAATGTCGCTGCCGATCTTCCTGACACCGCTGCGGCGCGATGGAAAGATCTGGACGGACGCCGTGTGGATGCGCGATGCCAATGTGGGCGAGGCACTCCGCCGCGGAGCCACCGAGGTCTGGCTCATTTGGTGCATCGGGAACTCCCCGTACTGGGGCGATGGGCCCTTGGAGCAGTACGTGCACATGATCGAAATGAGCGCCATGGGTGCTTTGCTTGCTGATTTCGAGGCTGCCGCCGCCGTGGGGCGCGAGTTTGTGCTGCACGTGATCCGTCCTGCGCACCCGCTGCCACTGGATCCCGAGTTCTACCTGGGCCGGGTGGACGCAGACACCCTGATCGGCATGGGCTACCGCGACGCCCGGGCTTACCTGGACTCCATGACCGCGGAGGGGCTCGCCAAGGATTCCAGCTGCACGGCCATGACCGACCCCGTTCCCGGGGTGCGCTTCAATGACACGTTGCAGGGCAGGATCGGAGGCGATCCGCTCACGTTCCGGGCAACGGTGGTGCTTCCCACCGCGGCCTCCGGCGCACCCCCGCAGTTCACCGGGTACCTGGAACACGCCGGATTCGGCGGGCGGACGTTTGTTGCCGACGGACGCGTGGAAGCGTCGGGAGCGGACGTCACCTACCGGGGCCGTGCAAGGCTCGACGGCGGGTGGCAGGATGTCGCGGTTACCCGCACCTTGCACGATGATCCGGGCCCGGACGCGTGGTCAGATTCGCGCCGCGCCCAGCTCATCGTCGGGGATGTGAGGGCCGAACTGTCCATGAGCCTCGCCGACGCAGCGGGACTCCTGGCCTCCATCGAACCCGTGGGCGCACACGGAGTCGTGGACCGCGCCGCGGCCGTGGCGGGTTTTGCCGCGAACGGCTTGAGGGAACTGCTGCGCCGGTACTGAATGGCCCTGCGGTCGTCGTGTCCCCCATGCCTGCGTCAACGGCGCAGGAGTTTCTTGCTGAACCTCGCGAACTTCCCGGGTTCCTTGGACGGGTCGATGATGGTGGGCTCCACGGAGAAGTCGGTTCCGCGGTCCGTGACCGGGCGGCGCCGGTTCTTCCAGTCCACAGAGTTGAACTGCGGGTTGTAGATGGGTGGGGTCACGCCTTCGGCGCGGAAGATGTCCCACATCCACGCGGGGATGTTATCGACGGTTCTTGGGTAGGCCAGCAGCTGCTGGGCCCAGAGCTCGGCCACGGCTGGTTCACCCCCGGGATACCAGTGCCCATCACCCATTTTCTGAAGGTGCTCTTCGTCAAAGACTTCCAAGCGTCCGGGCTGGTTGGGATGAAGTCGTATTTCTGCTGTCGTCCATGTCCCGCCACCCACTTTGTAGGTACGTGCCCGGACCTCCGCCAGCCAAACATTCATAGCTTCATTGGAAAAGTCTTCGTGGCTGGATCCCATGCTGCGTCGACCCGTCGCCGATTCCATCCATCCCCAGCCCATTGTGTCCGAGCCCCTGAAAATGACGATTCGAAAAACCTCCAAGGCGTCCCCTGCGAATCCGCCAGGTCCATACGCTTCTTCCCTAAGGCGCGCGAGACCCTGCACGACGAACGGATCAGCGGAAAGTGCATCGCTTGTCAATTAAGAACCTGCTTGCTTGATGTGGTGTTGTTGAACTGACGAATGATCTTGAGATCTGCGTCGAAATAGTACGTCAACTTTGTGGCCGCTGGCACCCCGGGCTCGGTTCCGGGAACCAACTCCATTTCCCACGTAAGATCCACAGCTTCTTCTGCGGTCAATTTACGCTTAACGGTGTTGATGACTTCCATCTCGACTTCGTGGAAGTTTTGTATGTCGTTGGGTATGCCCACACCGCGGTTTTGCCACATGTGTTGGGGAAAGATGCCGGCGCCTTCGCCGATGAAGCCCAGACCTGATGGTGCTGCGTGGCCCCCGTCGTAGCCGGGGCCTCCGAGGCGGCCCGCCTTGCGCTGTTGGTAACCGTTGCGGTTACTGTCTCCGACGAGTGTCGAAACAATGTGGCCCTTGGCTGAGGCGAGCTCAGCATTCTGGTCCATGACAAGAGTGAACGTGTTCTGGAGTCCACCATCCACTTCCACCACCACGTTGTAGGTGACGTTTGGCAGAGGCTTGTTCAGCTCAAGGGACCACGCCCCTCTGACGCCGCCATAAGTGTCGACGACCCTGACGGTGCCGGTGGCGTCGGTGTAGAACTTTTCCAGAGTGGGCTTATTGACGATCCCCTGGGAGTTCTTCATGAGGCTGCGGTGCTCGATGACATACTCGGTGAACGGCTTCAGGTTGGTTCGTGCCGCGAAGTTTTCCCTGCGGCTGACCGGGAAAAGTCCATCACCGTGCTTCAGGATGATGGTGTTCTCGATTCTGTCCGGTACGACGAAGTGGTCCGGGAGTACCGACGGCACAGCTGGATGTCTCGCACTGGTCCTGAGTGGTGGAACGAACGGGGGTGGGTTGTTCCCGCGAATGGCCGAGGCCCGGGTTTCCAACCAATTGGAGGCATGGTGGGTGCGGCCAGTCCGGGTGAGAGCTCCGCCCGGGGTAGGGAAAACGGCTTTTGGCAGTGAAGCATCTGCTGCGCGCAGGCCTTCGGCCAGCACGGAAAGTCCCTTTGCTGTCGCATCCTTGGCCGCCGACACAGCCTCTGTGGCGCCTGCCCGAGCATTGGTGACGAGGTTCCAGGTTCCAACGCGGGCCCTGGTGAGGGCGTCCTGGACTTTCGCCGTGGTGTTCGGCATGAGCAGGTCAGACACTTTCAGCGCCAAGGAGCCGGGTTTTTCGAGGAAGTCCGCGGTTTTCAGGAGCAGATGGGAACTGGCGGCGAGCTTGGCTGCGAACGCCGCGTATTTGGCGCTGTCGATCGTCGCGAGGGACAGGCGCCCTGCGGCCATCCCTGCTGAGGAGACGATTTTGGAGGCCTTAATTCCTGCGCCTGCTCCGGCGCCGAGGAAGAGGCTGGAGACGTTGAACACGGATGCCCCGGCTGCCCAGGCCGCGGTGGTCTCATTTTCTTCGAGGTGGATGAAGGCCGGGCCGATGGACGTGAAGAGGTCCCGGGCTTCCTTGACCTTGGGCTCTTCGCGTTCCTTGGTCTCCTCGTCCCGCCACGGAATGCTGGCTCCGGCCAAGGTTCCAGCGGCGCCGATGGTGGTGTTGATTCCGCCCCAGGCCAGGTCGCGTTTGATCGGATTCAGGGTTCCGCTCAGGGACCAGATGCCGTCCACGGTTTCGATAAACGCTGCGCCAATCCCTTGGAGAAGCCCCAGCCCGCCGTTGGGCCGGTAGGGAATGGTTTGGTTGCCCCAGGGTTGTTCGTCCTGGGGGCGGTCGATGCCGGCGTACGTTCCGGCGTCCCAGAGGAGTGCGTCCACCCAGTTCCCGAATTTCGGGTCCGGCCCGGTAGGTGCCGTGGCCGCGTACACGGGACCGCCGGAGATGACTGCAAGTGCTTGTGCGCAGGTGTTTTGGGCATTCAGGTAGTCGTCGTGGATGGCCTTGATATCGGTGGCGAGCCGCTCGCGCCGGGCGTTCAGGTCAGCGTCCCCGCTCCAGTGCTGGGTGACCGTGGTGGTGATCTCGTCGTCTTTGACGCGATGGGTGACCTCGATGCTGCTCGGGAATAGGGAAATGTCCGCATCCAGGGCGTGCACGGCCCTGCCGTAGGCTTCGAGCCGCTGTTTCAAGTCCCGGCACGTTGACGAAAAAGTCTCCAGAGCGGCCGCGGTGGAAGTTGCGGTGCTGTTTACGCGCTGCGCAGTGGGCGTCAGATGGTCAAATGCTGTCAGAACCGCGGCTGATTCCTCGGACCTGTAATGAACCGAAAGGTTCCGCCAAATCCCCGCGGTGTTGCAAAAGTCCGTCAGGTAATCTCCGGCCAGCTGCCGCAGCGACTTCACCGCATCATCAAGGGAATCAACCTCAGGCAAAGTGAACCCACCCGAAGGATTCAACCCCGACGAAGTGTCAACGGACGTCACAAGCGCTCCTGGAATAACAACCGGAATGGTCGTGACCGGAAGTGGTCACGTAGCCGGGGTCATTGTGAGCACACGAAAAACCGACTAGGTGGCAAAAAAGGCTCTCCCTAGACCAAAACAAGGGAAATTAGGTGGTAGAAACCCAAAATTAGGTGGAGCGGAAAATTATCTAGGTGGTGCTATCCACAGGGCCAAAATCCCGGATGCCCCACTGCGAACGCTGCGAATGTGACGTACGTTATTACCGCCCGGTAAACACCACGCTACGCAACAACCAAAGATGGCAACAGCGGTGAAACACCCGCGAAAAACCGGCGTCCTAGGCTGATCCCACAAGCACCGAACAGGTCATTCAGCGAAAGGGCCCACCATGTCCTCACCTTCCCTCCACATCGTCATTGCCGGCGCAGGTCCGGCCGCCCAGGCTTTGGTGCGGAGGCTCGCAGGCAAGGGTGGCCCACGCCCCCGGGATCACCGCACCTTCGAGGGCACCATCACGGTCCTCAGCAACCGCGACGAGTGCTCCGACGCCCTGCTGGAACTCGCTGAGCTGCCCAAGGTCTCGGTCCGCTTCGGCCAGGCTGCAAGCTACATCGACGTGGACGCCAAGATGGTGACCACCGTTGATGGCATGGAGTTCTCCTACGACCAACTGGTGATCGCTACCGGCTCGGCACCGTCGTTGCCCCCGGTTACCGGCGCCTACTGTGGCTTGAACTACTCCACCATTGACGACGCCGGTCCCATCGGCGAAGCCGTCAAGGACGTCACCCGGGTTGTTGGCCGCCGTCCGCTGGGCATCCTCGTGGGAACCGGACCCGCCGCCGGGCAGGCTGAGGCCGTGCTCCGGGCCAGGGGCGTCCGTCCCGTGCGCACCACGTTGCGGCCGTCCGCCGTCGTACCTTCCCTGGCCGGTTCCCCGCTGCCGGCCACCGGCATCCTGTTCGAGGATGGCAGCAGCATGAACGGCGACCTGGTGGTCCTGGCGGAGGAGCGCACTGCGCGCACCGAACTCGCCTCCAGCGCGGGCCTGGAACTGGCTCACGACGGCGGCATCGCCGTCGGGCGCGACCTGGCCACGTCGGTGCCGGGCATCTGGGCGATCGGCGACGCCGCGTCCTGCGACGGGTTGCGGTTGGGGCTCCTCCTGTCCGCGGAATCGTCGGCCATGTTGTGCGCTTCGGGGCTGTTGTCTGCCGCTCGTGGCGGCGCTGCCGCTGCTACGGCAGAAGTCCAGGCAGCCGCCTGACAACCTCCCGCCGGTGCCGGTGGCCTGTGTGGCAAGATGGTCCTTTGACGGGCAGTGACAACCCTGCGGCCACCGGGCCGGCCACGCCCGGCACGGAAGGATTCCATGAGCAACCAAGCCGGCATCGCCTCGTACATCGACCACACCCTGTTGAAGCCCGAGGCCAGCGAGGCCGACGTCCTCAAGGTGTGTGCCGAGGCAGCCGAGTACAACTTCAAGTCCGTCTGCGTCAATCCGATCTGGGTCAAGACCGTCAAGAAAGCCCTCAAGGGTTCCGGCGTCCTGACCTGCGCGGTGGTGGGATTCCCGCTCGGCGCGACGCCCAGCGACGTCAAGGCGTTCGAGGCCCGGGGCGCCGTGCTGGACGGCGCGGACGAGATCGACATGGTGATCAACATCGCCTCGGCCCGTGCCAATGACAAGGGTGCGCTGGTGGAGGACATCACCGCCGTGGCCGAAGCTGTGCACACGGGTGAGGCGATCCTGAAGGTCATCATCGAAACCTCGCTGCTGACTGACGAGCAGAAGGTCATCGCTTGTGAAGCAGCGGTGGAAGCGGGTGCCGACTTCGTCAAGACCTCTACCGGTTTCAACGGAGGCGGCGCAACAGCCGAAGACGTAGCCCTCATGCGCAAGACGGTCGGCCCCGAACTGGGCGTCAAGGCCTCGGGCGGAGTGCGGTCCCTCGCCGATGCACAGGCTATGATTGCTGCTGGTGCAACACGTATCGGAGCGAGTTCCGGAATTGCCATCGTTAAGGGTGAACAGGGTTCATCCGACTACTGAGGCTTCCGGCCGCCGCCACGGATTTGAGCCCTGCGGGGCCAAGGAGGAATGAATTGTCCAAGAACACTGCCCCGATTGAAAACGAGAACAACCTGGGCACGAGCATCGTGCTGTTCGTGGTCATGATCGTGCTCTTCCTCGGCGCCATCTACTCCCTGTCCTTCCTGACGCTGGACAACCCGTGGCCGATGGCCGTCTGCCTGGGCCTCTTCGCCCTGGCCTTCTGGATTCCGCAGACCGTCCTCGGCCGTTCGGACTCGGCCGGCGAGAACTAGGTCTTAAGCAACAAGGAAGGGGCACCCCAGCGGGTGCCCCTTCCTTGTTTAAGTGCGGGTTTACAGCGCCAACGCCGCCAGGACCGCCGGCCAGTGCTGTTGAGCCAGTCCCCAGGCAGCAGCGCCCATGCCCACCATCGCGTAGCCGCTGACGGGGATGAGGACCAGCCATTCGCGGCGTGATCCCGCCCGGCCCAGCAGCGGCAGGGAAAAGGCACCGTTGGGACGCCAGATCCCGCTGATGGCGGACTTCCGCAGGAACTTGGGCGGTTTGATGACGATCGGCCAGAGCAACGGCACACCGCCCACCGTAATCATGTCCCCCACGATGTGGACCACGACGCCGGTCAGCATGGACAGGGGCAGCCAACCCCACTGGGCCGGCGCGAACCAGGTCACCAACCCCGCCATCACCAGCGCGAAAAGCCAGTTGGTGATCCACCCGGACTTGGGGAACAGGTTCAGGGCCTTGGCTGCCAGGTTGATCATGAACATGCACAGCAGCCCGGCGCCCACCGACAACCTCCCAACGGGCGTGACCATCTGGAATTGGGCAGCCATCGCAGCCAACACCACGAACGCCGAGGCGCCCAGCAAGGAGTGTGTTCCCTGACGGTGCCCGCCGCTGGCCTTCTCGATACCCACGGCGATCGCGTTGGACAACGGCGGCAACGAATTGGCGATGGTGCTGTGCCGGTGGTCCCAGTCGCACACAAGCGCCGTTCCCGCCGTCGCCATGGCGCCGATCAGGATGCCGGTGGAATCCAGCGGGTACCAGCCCAGCGCGTACGGGCCGGTCGAGGCAATAGCGATCCACGCCGCGGCTCCCGTCGCGGCGTGGTGTCCTCCCATCATTCGTTTAGCCAGCCTTTACGGGTACATCGGTGAAAATTGCTTCGATCACGTTGTTGGCCCAGTCAAGGATCTCGGCATCCTGCAGGTCGCGGCCACCTATCCTTGCTGTCTTGGGCTTGGGGATCAGTACCGCGTCCAAGGCGGGCTTGACCTGCGAACCCGGGTACATGCGGTTGAGGCGCATGGTTTTCGATTCGGGCAGTTGCGCCGGCGAGAAGCGGATGAAGTTTCCTTGGAGCGCGACGTCGGACAGCCCGGCTTCGCGGGCACCCACCCGGAAGCGGGCCACGGCAATGAGGTTCTTGACCGGGAGTGGCGGCTCACCGTAGCGGTCCACGAGTTCGGCCAGGACCTCGTCGATGGCCTCGTTGGTGATGGCTGCGGCCAGTTTCCGGTAGGCCTCCAGGCGCAAGCGCTCTCCCGGAACATAGTCATGCGGCAAGTGCGCGTTGACAGGCAGCTCGATCTTCATCTCGGCGGCTTTCTCCTCGGCCTCGCCACGGTACTCTGCCACAGCTTCGCCCACCAAGCGGATGTAGAGGTCGAAGCCGACACCCTGGATGTGGCCGGATTGCTCGCCGCCCAGAAGGTTGCCGGCGCCGCGGATTTCGAGGTCCTTCATGGCCAGCTGCATGCCGGCGCCGAGCTCATTGTGCGCAGCCACGGCTTTGAGGCGCTCCAGCGCGACCTCGCCCAGCGGCTTCTCCGACGGGTACAGGAAGTAGGCATACGCCCGTTCACGTCCACGGCCCACGCGGCCACGAAGCTGGTGGAGCTGCGAGAGGCCGTACTTGTCGGCACCATCCACGATCAGCGTGTTGGCGTTGGAGATGTCCAGGCCGGTTTCGATGATGGTGGTACACACCAGCACATCGAAGCGCTTCTCCCAGAAGTCCACGATGATCTTTTCCAGGCGGCTCTCGGACATCTGCCCGTGAGCCACTTCCACCCGCGCTTCGGGAACCAGCTCGCGGATCTGCGCGGCAATCCGTTCGATCGAGGACACCCGGTTGTGCACAAAAAACACCTGTCCTTCGCGCATGAGTTCACGGCGGATCGCGGCGGAGGTCTGTTTGTTGGTGAACGGTCCCACGTAGGTCAACACGGGGTGGCGTTCTTCCGGCGGCGTGGCCAGGGTGGACGTTTCCCGGATGCCGGTGAGGGACATTTCCAAGGTACGCGGGATGGGGGTGGCACTCATGGCCAGCACGTCCACGTTGGTGCGCATCTTCTTGAGCGCTTCCTTGTGCTCCACGCCGAACCGCTGTTCCTCGTCCACGATGACCAGGCCGAGGTCCTTGAACTCGAAATCCTTGGACAGCAGGCGGTGCGTGCCGATCACCACGTCCACGGCGCCACTCTTGACGCCCTCTGCGGTCTCCTTGGCTTCTTTGCTGGACTGGAACCGGGACAATGGTTTGACGCGCAGCGGGAAGCCGGAGAATCGCTCGGTAAAGGTCTCATAGTGCTGCTGGGCCAGGAGGGTGGTAGGCACCAGGACAGCCACCTGTTTGCCGTCCTGGACGGCCTTGAACGCGGCGCGGACGGCGATTTCGGTCTTGCCGTAGCCCACGTCGCCGGACACCAGCCGGTCCATGGGGATCTCGCGCTCCATGTCCGCTTTGACCTCGTTGATGGTGGTCAGCTGGTCCGGGGTCTCCACGTAGGGGAAGGCTTCCTCAAGTTCCCGCTGCCACGGCGTGTCCGGGGCGAACGCGTGCCCCCGCGAGGCCATGCGGGCCGAGTAAAGGCGGATCAGTTCGCCAGCGATTTCCTTGACGGCCTTGCGGGCCTTGGACTTGGTGCTGGCCCAGTCGGCGCCGCCCATCTTGCTCAGCGCGGGGGTGTCACCGCCAACGTAGCGGGTCACTTGGTCCAGCTGGTCCGTGGGAACGAACAAGCGGTCCCCGGGGGCACCCCGCTTGGACGGGGCGTACTCCAGCACCAGGTACTCGCGCAGCCCCGAGTCGGACGCGGATGTTCCCACCACCTTGCGTTGGATCAGTTCCACGAACTTGCCGATCCCGTGCTGTTCGTGGACCACGAAGTCCCCGGCATGCAGCTGCAGCGGGTCCACGGCGTTGCGACGCTTGGACGGCATGCGCCGCATGTCCTTGGTGGAGCTCGTCGAAGCGCGGCCCAGCAGGTCCGCTTCGGTCAGGAGGCCCATCTTCAGGCCATCGAGCACAAAGCCACGCCCGACGGCGGCACAGGTCACCTCGATGATGCCTGGTTGCGGCTCGTCATCCAGGGAGTCAACCCGGGCACACGGAATATCGGCGTCATGGAACAGCTCAACCAATCGCTGCGCAGGGCCGGGACCGTCGGTCACCACCACTACGCGCCACTGGTCCCGGACGCGGGAACCAATGAAGTCGAGCATTTCAGCCACTTCGCCCTGGTAGCCGCGGGGTTCACGGGCATGGAGGTTGAGCACGTCAATGTCCAACACCAGGTCCTCGTCGGAGGCCAGTGAGGTGATGGACCACCAGGACACCTTATTCTCCAGGGCCGAAGTCCGGGTGTCCGTGAGCGAACGGAAACTGGCGGCATGCAAGTCGGTGGAGGCGCGGCTCAAGAGATCAAGGGGCGCAGCACCGCCGTCGGACGCTGTTGACCAAGCGGCCTCAAGGAACTCTTCGTTGGTTGCGGCGAGATCGTGCGCCCGGGTACGGACCTTCTCGGGTTCGATCACCACGGCCAGCGAGCCGGCGGGAAGTTGGTCCACGAACGGAACCATGGCATCCACCAGGACGGGGGCCAGGGACTCCATGCCTTCCACCGCGATGCCGCCGGCGATCTTCTCCAGCATGTCCGCTGCGGCAGGCATGTCCGCCTTCAACTTGGCCGCCCGGGACATGACCGAGGGCGTAATGAGGATTTCCCGGCACGGCGGGGCATGCAATTCGGTGGGGTGGTGGATTCCGGGGGCAGACAGCGAGCGCTGGTCGGCGACGGCGAACCAACGCATCTGGTCCACTTCGTCGCCGAAGAACTCCACGCGGATCGGGTGGTCCTCGGTGGGCGGGAAAACGTCCAGGATGCCACCGCGCACGGCGAACTCACCGCGATGCGTCACCATGTCCACACGGGCGTAGGCGGCGTCGGACAGGGCCCGGACCACCTCGGTGAAGGACCGCTCTTCGCCCACTCTAAGCATCACGGGGACCAGGTCGCCCAGGCCGGCGACGATGGGCTGGACCACGGCGCGGACCGGCGCCACCACCACGCGCAGGGGGGCCGCCGTCGAGCTTTCCGGGTGGGCCAGCCGCCGCAGGACGGAGAGCCGGCGGCCTACTGTGTCCGACCGCGGCGAGAGCCGTTCGTGCGGAAGGGTTTCCCAACTGGGGAATGCCGCCACGGATTCGGCGGGAAGGTAGGAGGCCAGCGCTGCGGTGAGGTCCTCGGCTTCGCGGCCCGTGGCCGTCACCGCGAGGACCACCGGACCCGCGGAGCCTTCGCCTGCCAGGGCGTCGGCCATTTCGGCGAGCAGCACGGAACGCATGCCGGTGGGACCACTGATCTGGTAATCCGTGCTCCGGGAGTCGAAGGGCCGCCTGGCCTCGGTGCGGACACGCGCAAAACTCTTGTCTTCCGCGAGTGCGCGGCGCAGACCGTTGAGGCTCATGGCTGAAACTCCTAGGGTGGATCCAAGGGCAGGCAACACAAATGCCCGGAAATTCAAAAGAATGCCGGGTTATTCCAGCCTACCCCTCCCTCCAGACCCAGGAGTTCCCTTTGCAGCCTTCCGTTCCCTCCCACAGCCGGACCGTCCTTGTCACCGGCGCCACCGGCTACATCGGCGGCCGACTGGTCCCCCGGCTCCTCGAGGCCGGACATCGCGTCAAGGTGCTGGTCCGTTCGCCACAGAAGATCAAGGATGTCCCGTGGCACGACCAGGTTGAGATCGTGCAGGACTCACTGGACGATGCCGCCGGCGTGGAAGAGGCCTTGGCGGGTGTGGAGGTGCTCTATTACCTGGTGCACTCCATGGCCTCCGGCAGCGGGTTCGAGGCCAAGGAGGAAGCCATGGCGCGGCTGGTCGCGGAGACAGCCAAGGCGGCGGGGGTGGACAGGATCGTCTACCTTGGTGGACTGCATCCGGACAACGAGCTGCTTTCCACGCACATGCGGTCCCGAGAGAAGGTAGGCCGGGTGTTCCTGGAGTCCGGCGTGGATTCCATCGTGTTCCAGGCCGGGGTGGTGATTGGTTCCGGCTCGGCGTCCTTCGAGATGATCCGGCACTTGGCGGATACCTTGCCGGTGATGCCTGCACCAAGCTGGGTCACCAACCGGATCGAGGCCATCGCAGTCAGGGACGTCCTGCACTACCTGGTCGCCGCGGCAACGCTTCCGGACAAGCTGAACCGGACGTTCGATATCGGTTCCCGGGATGTCCTCAAATACAAGGACATGATGAACGAGTATGCCCTGGAGCGTGGACTTCCCCGGCGGCTCGTGATCGCCCTGCCCGTCCCGGCACCCAAGCTCGCCGGGCTGTGGGTGGCACTGGTGACACCCATTCCCTTGTCCATGTCCTTCCCGTTGGTGCAGTCACTGCAGCACGATGCTGTGTCGCGGGAGCACGACGTCGACCATTACATACCGCAGCCCGACGGCGGCCTGACGCCGTACCGCCGCGCCGTCGCCCTGGCGCTGGGCAAGGAACGCGACGGCCAGGTGGAGACCACGTGGGCCAACGCCGGCATCGACGCCGATCCTTTGCCCAGCGACCCCGACTGGGCCGGTTACAAGGTCTACCTGGATGAACGGAGCTTCCACAGCGAAGCAAAGCCGGAACACGTGTGGACCATCATTGAGGGCATCGGCGGCAAGAACGGCTGGTACTCGCTCCCCTTGGCCTGGCGGGTCCGCGGCTGGCTGGACAAGCTCCAAGGCGGGGCCGGGCTGCTCCGCGGACGCCGGCACCCCAAGACGCTGGGCAGCGGCGAAGTGGTGGATTGGTGGCGGGTGGAGGCGATCGAACGAGGGCACCTGCTCCGCCTGCGGGCGGAGATGCGGGCACCGGGACGCGCCTGGCTGGAGCTGGCGGTGGAACCCGACGGCGGCGGTAGCCTTTACAAGCAACGCGCCATTTTCTTCCCTCGGGGACTGGCGGGAAGGCTGTACTGGCTGGGCGTCTACCCGTTCCACGGGTTCATTTTTCCGTCCATGGCACGCAACATCTCGGCGGCGGCTATTGCCCTGCAAGAGGAAGAGGCCGTGGAGCCCGGTTCAGGAGTGTCCACCGACACCCCGTAGGATGTTGGGGAGCTAAAAGAGCTTCAACACCACCAATCCACGGAGGACCCATGGCCCTGAGTGCATCCACCACCCTGCCGCACAGCGTTGACCGCGTGGCTGCTGTTTTCGTTGACGAAGACTTCCTGCGCCACACGAGCGAACTGGTGGGCGGCTCCCTGGAATCGTTCACGATCGACGGTGACACCGCCGGCGCGTTCACCACCACCACCGTCCGCACGCTGCCCACCACGCGGCTGCCGGACATCGCCCGCAAGTTCGTCGGTGAGAGCCTCACCGTCACCCAGACCGAGAAGTGGGACGCTCCCGCTGCCGATGGTTCGCGTGCCAGCACCATCGCCCTGAAGGTCTCCGGCGCTCCCCTGGACGTTTCGGCCGTGCAGCGCCTGATCGCCGAGGGCGGCAGCACCCGCATCGAACTCGAAGGCAACGTCACCTCCTCCGTTCCGTTCCTCGGCGGCAAGATCGCCGACGCCGCGGAACCGATGGTTGGCAAGGCCCTCAACATCCAGTCCCAGCAGGCCCAGGCCTGGCTCGAAAGCCACTAAGGTGCAGCTTCCTGCCATCCTCGCGATCATCCTGATCGTGGCGGGCGTATGGTCCTTGGCGGTATGGCCGCAGTTCCTCAAGCGCGTCATGAAGGATCCCCGCGCCCGTGACGCCTCGGGCAAGGCCACCAGGTTCCTGACCGTGCACGTGGTCCTGGTGACCATTTCCATGGTGCTGGGACTCGCGACGGCGGCAATCGGCGTCGCCGGCCTTTTCGCGTAACCCTCACCCAACTGAGTCGCAGTTAAGCGCGTTTTGACCCCTCATAACGCGCTCTACTGCGACCCAGTTGGGTAGGATGGATGTTGGTGTGCCGGGAAGTCTGGTCGGCGGAGTCATTGTGATACCCCGGACCAACTGAAGGAGCCCCTGTGGCCAAGCCGCCGAGCACCAACAGAATCTTCACCCGTTCCAGCTACCCCGAGTACCGGCGTATCCTCGCGATCCTGCGGACCGAAACAGTCGGTGGCGCGCTACTGCTGGCCGCAACGGTCATTGCCCTGATCTGGGCCAACTCCCCCGCCGCGGACGGTTACTTTGCCTTGCGGGACTTCACCATCGGCTACGAGCCGTGGCATCTTGACCTCAGCCTTGGCCATTGGGCGTCCGATGGCCTGCTCGCCGTCTTCTTCTTCCTGGCCGGGCTGGAACTCAAGCGGGAGTTCGTGGCCGGCGAACTCCGCAAGCCCGCCAAGGCTGTTGTTCCCGTGGCCGCTGCTGTAGGCGGCGTGATTGTCCCGGCCCTGATCTACGTCCTCTTCAACCTCGGATCGGCCGAGGAAACCCTCAAAGGCTGGGCCATCCCCACGGCAACGGACATCGCCTTCGCCCTCGCGGTCTTGGCCGTGATCAACACACACCTTCCCGCAGCGCTCAGGACCTTCCTCCTGACGCTCGCCGTGGTGGACGACCTCATCGCCATCGGCATCATCGCCTTCTTCTACTCCAGCGGCCTGCAGCCCCTCATGCTCCTCGCGTCCCTGATTCCCCTCGCCCTCTTCACCTTTCTCGTCCAGAAGCGCATCCGGAGCTGGTACGTGCTGCTCCCGCTGGCCCTGGCGACGTGGGCCCTGGTGCATGCTTCCGGGATCCACGCCACCGTGGCCGGAGTGCTGCTGGGCTTCGCTGTTCCGGTCTTTGCCAGCGGCAGGAAGGGTGAACCGGCGGAGGGTCTTGCCGAACATTTCGAACACCGGCTGCGCCCGTTCTCGGCCGGCTTCGCCGTCCCCGTCTTCGCCTTCTTCTCGGCAGGTGTTGCCTTGGGCGGCTTTGGCGGCATGGGTGCAGCCCTCAGTGATCCTGTGGCCCTGGGAGTGGTGGCCGCTCTGGTTGTGGGCAAGGCTGCGGGAGTCTTCGGCACCACTTTCCTGGTCACCAAGACCACGCGGGCCAGCCTGGACTCCAGCATCGCCTGGATCGACCTCTTCGGCCTGGCGCTTCTGGCCGGCATCGGTTTCACGGTCTCGCTGCTCATCGGCGAGTTGAGTTTCGGGGCGGGTTCGGCCCACAACGACCACGCCAAGGTGGCCATCCTGGCCGGTTCCCTGATCTCGGCAGTGCTTGCCGCCGTCGTGCTTAAGGCCCGCAACCGTCGGTACCGGCAAGTGGCGGCAGAAGAGCAACGGGACGACGACGGCGACGGCGTGCCTGACGTTTTCGCCCGAAGTTAGGCGACGTCCCCGGCGAGGAGGGTCAGGCGGTGGCCTGGTTGAGCGCGTCCTCGGCAGCCACCCAGGAAATCATGGCGCACTTGACCCGGGCGGCGTACCGGGCGACGCCCTCGAACGCCGCAGCATCGCCGAGGATTTCCGGATCGGCCTGGACTTTCCCGCGGGAACGGAGGACCTCGCGGAAGGTATCGATCACGGCATGCAGTTCGCCGATGGACATGCCCTCGGCCAGCTCGCTCAGGACGGAGGCGGATGCCATGGAAATGGAGCAACCAGCCCCATCCCAGCTGACCTGCCTGACCGTCCCATCCGCGACGGCGAGCCGCAGGGTCACTTCGTCGCCACAGACCGGGTTGAGCTGGTGGGACTGGCCCGTGGCGGCCCCTTCGGGTGCCGGGGTGTCGGCGAGGCCACTGCCGTGCCGCTGCTTGGAGTGGTCCAGGATGATCTGCTGGTACAACTGGTCGAGACTCATGGTGCTTGCCTGTTCGTCAAAGGGTGAATGGAAGGCCCTCAGGCCTGGAAGTACGCCCGCACTCCGGACACAGCGTCCAGGAAAGCGTCGACGTCGTCCGTGGTGTTGTAGAGGTAGGTGCTGGCGCGGGTGGTTGCGGTGAGTCCCAGCCTGCGGTGCAGCGGCTGGGCGCAATGGTGGCCCACGCGGACGGCGATGCCGCGATCGTCCAGGAACTGCCCGACGTCGTGCGCGTGCACTCCGGCGACGTCGAACGCGGCCAGGCCGATCCGTTCGGAACCGGAAGCAGGCCCCACCACGCGGATGCCGTCAATGGCTTCCAAGCCCTTCACCAGCCGCTGGCCCAGCTGGGATTCCCAGGCGTGGATACGGTCGATCCCGGTTTCGCTCAGGTAGTTCACCGCCGCGGCGAGTGCCACCGCCTGGGAAATCCTTTGGGTTCCGGCTTCGAAGCGTTGCGGAGCCGGCAGGTACTCGGCGCGTTCCATGGTGACCGTGGTGATCATGGAACCACCTGTCAGGAAGGGCGGCAGGACGTCCAGGAGTTCCTGCTTCCCGTAGAGCACGCCAACACCTGTGGGCGCCAGCATCTTATGGCCGGAGAAGACGGCGAAATCGACGTCCAGTTCCTTGACGTCGATGGGCAGGTGGGGCACCGACTGGCAGGCGTCGAGCACCACCAGCGCGCCCACGCGGCGGGCCAGGGCCACCAGTTCACGCACCGGGTTGACCGTTCCCAGGACGTTGGACGCGTGCGTGAAAGCGAGCAAGCGCGTACGCTCCCCTACGATCTCCGCCGCAGCGTCGAGCCGGAGCGCGCCGTCGTCCGTGATGGGGATGTACTTCAAAGTGGCCCCGGTGCGGAACGCGAGTTCCTGCCATGGGATGAGGTTGGCATGGTGCTCCATTTCGGTGACCACGATCTCGTCGCCAGGCCCAAAAGCGAGGTCCTTCAGCGCCGAACCGCCCCGGCCCTGCGCGGACCACAGCGCGGCGTTGGAGAGGGCGTAACTGACCAAATTCAGGCCCTCGGTGGCGTTGGAGGTCCACACCGTTTCCTCATACCGGGCACCGATGAAATCGGCCACCGTCTGGCGGGCGTCTTCAAAAGCCTCCGTTGCCTCCACGGCAAGGTAGTGGGCGCCGCGGTGCACGGCCGCGTTGCGTTGTTCGTAGAACTCCTGCTCGGCTTCGATGACACTGACCGGGTTCTGCGATGTGGCGCCGGAATCCAGGTACACCAGTGGCTTGCCGTTCACCAGTTGGTCCAGGACGGGGAAGTCGTTCCGGATCCGCAAAACCTCGGCGTTGTCCATGGCGTGCACGGAATGCTTCAGCGAGGCAGGGGTTGATACGACGGTCAAGGGGCGCTCCTTGGAAAGCCTTCAGGGACACTCAATTATCCCACGGCACAGGCCGGCGGGAGTGTGCCTTCCAGCACGTCAGCGGCCGGCGGTCCCCGGCAGCCAACCCAGCGGCGGAACAGCCTCGCTCTCAAAGGCATGGCGCAAGCGCTCCATCATCACCGAGGCCCGGCGGCTCGCCGCACTGCGGGTCCTCGCCTCGTAGCCGTTCGCAGCGCGTGAATAGCACATCGCGGCATGCGCAAACTGGCGGTCCGCGGACAGGCTCCTTCCGGCAGACTCGAGCGTCTTGGGGTCATGGTCCAGCAAGGACAGCGCGAAGGTCTGCAGGGCCACCCCTGCCGGTCCCTGGACAGCGGCGCCCAGCTCGCCGAGGCGCCGCTGCAGCACCAGATCGTCGACGGCGGTGCTGCTTGCGTTGAGGGTCAGGAGGGAGAGCGCCTCGGCTTCGAGCAGCGGACTTTGCCCATGGAAGTCTCCGGCAAGCGTGAACAGCCTTCCACCTTCCGCGTGCCACCCCCGCGAAACGGCATCCTGGGCAGCGGCCAGGAACAGGTCAGTGAGCGGACCTAGGAACCCTGGGGGCGTTTCCAGCAGGGCAGCCTGGCTTTGGGCGATCCGTTCCCCGGACTGTACAGGGTCTCCGCACAGCGCCTCACAGTAGGCCAGCATGGCCGCAGCGAACGCCAGGACAGGCGGCAGGCCGGCGTCGGGCAGTTCCGCCACCGCCGGCTGCAGCGTCAGCCGTGCTGCCCGTGGCAGTCCTTGGCTAAGCTGGGCGTACCCGCGGGCCACCTCCAGGCAAACAGCCATGTGGGCGGGCATCGCATAGGACCCCGGACAGTTCAGCAGCGCATCCACGGGACCCCACGCCAGGTTGTGGCGCAAGCAGATGATGTGGCGCAGCAGGACTCCGGGCCGGAAGACCTCCAAGGCAGGGTCTTGGTCTATGGCGGCCATGGCGGCGGACGACTCGGCCAATGCCTGCGGTGCTGCGCCTGCCAGCAACAGCCGCCCTGCCTCGTCGATGGTCTTCATGACAAACCCCGCCTGGTCGACGGGCCCGCCCTCGCGGTCTCCGCCAGACTCCGGAACCGCCCCGAGCAGGCTGAGCGCCATGAGCCGATGGCTGGCCTCGTCCCTGACGTCCGCTTGCGATCCTGTGGCGGCCAACTCCCGCAGTTCAGGCGTTGCTTCCCTGAGCTGCCCCTCCGCAATGAGCGCACGGGCACGGAGCAGCCTGGCCTCCTGCAGGTGGCCCGGTTCCTTGATGGCGTCCGCCGCACGCAGCGCAAGCTCAGCAGTGGAGGGCCTGTCGGCGGCCGGCGCGGCGGAGAGGAGGAGCTCATCGGACAAGCTCAGGCCGGAATCGAGCGTCCACGTCATCCACCGGAGCATGGTGGGTGCGGACTCGCGTGTCACGGCCGGTCCTTCGATGCCCTTCCGCAGGGCGGTACTCCGCGCCTTGGGGACGGAAAGCCGCGTTCCCTCACCCCGCAGCCAGGAGCTGGTCCGGACCGTGGGCGGGCGGCCTGGCAGCAACCTGATGTGGTGGGCGGACAGGAGGTGTTCCACGGCGCGCTGGCCGAAGCTGCGCTCCACGGTGTCCAACGCCAGGGGTTCGCCCAAGGCAATGAGCTCCAATGCCTGGCGCTCCTCCTCGGGACGGTTGGCGTTCTCCGCCCTGACGTGCTCAACCACCCGTGGCCAGTGGCAGTGGGCCCGGGCATCGAGGGTCCAGTAGCCATCGCGGAGGACCAGGAGGCCTGCTTCGCGGGCATCCTCCACAGCCAGGCACAAGAGGCCCACGTTGAAGCCACTCATGACGGCCAGGAGGCTGCTCGCGCGGCGTTGGACGTTGCCGCCCAACACCTCTTGGCACAAGGCGTGGGCCTCATTGAAGGTAAAGGGCGGCAGGAAATACTGCTCCAGGAACCCGTCCTCCCACAACTGGTACAGATCCTGGGGCAGGGGACGCCGGCTGTCCGCCGTCGCCACCAGCGTCGCCCCAAAACCGGGAATCAACTGCAGCAGGACCGCCAGGGAGGCCGGGTCGATGTAGTGGATATCGTCCACCAGCAGCACCAGAGGTGCCCTTCGCAGCGGTGTGGCATGTTTCTTGCTGCGACGGCGTACCGCCGACGGTGTGTACAGGTAATCGGCCGGTCCCAGGGTCCGGGTGAGGGCCCGGAGCACCTGCAGCCCGGGCAGGACGGCATGTTCGTCCGGGGCGTCTTCGCCGCCGGTCAGGGCCCCGAACCGGATTGCCTCGAGCTCAGGCCTTCCGGCGAACGTGCGGACATCCATGGATTCAGGAAGGCCTGCTTGGATGGAGAGCAACAAATGGCTCTTCCCGGAGCCCCGGTCCCCGACTACCACAATGCCGTTGGTGGACGGTGAAGGTACGGCTGCGAGGATCAGCTCAAGCAGCTTCTTCCGGTCCGGGAATGCTGGTGGCCTCAGCCCGACTGGGACGGTGTCTTCGTCCAGCCAGGGATCCGGCAGCATGCGCACTCCAATAGCAGCAGTCCCTTGGTCCGGGAGGGGTTCGGCGTTCCGCGAATGCGGATCCCTGGCCTAGAAGCCGGCGACGGCTGGGGGGAGAGTCTCGGTCTCAGAAGACTCTGTCGCCGCCGGCTTCGTCCAGGGCCGGACCGTCTTGCGACGGCCGGAGCATCGGCTCAACGAGACCACCGATGCGGGTGTTGCGGTGGGAAGTCCGGCGATGCTTGGGGCTAACCGTGCTTCCTGAGAACAGTTAACCGTGTGGCGAAAAGCAGAACACCAGTAGTTGGTACTCGATTAGTTGCGGGGATTTTCAGCGGCAGTACTCTCTTGTACTCAGTCGTTCGGGAGCGCACTACTTGGTCCGGGCATCGCAGAGGCAGGCGTTACTCCATTGAATGGTTAAATTCCGCGGCAACCCGCGGGCAGGTGGTACGCAGGGCGGTTTCGGCGGTACTTAGGCGCCTGCCGTCAGCTGCGGACGGCCGCTCCCAAATCCTCACGGCGACGAATGCCAAGCTTCGCGTAACTGCGGTAGAGGTGGCCTTCCACGGTGCGTACGGAAACCATCAGCTTCTCGGCGATTTGCCGGTCCGTCAGCCCCGAGACGGCGAGCGCCACGATGTCCTGCTCCCTGCGGGTCAGGGGTACGGAGCGGTCCGTTTCGGTGTGGGGGTCGTGTACCAAGGCGTCGCCCAGGTTGGATTCGCTGACGTCGCGCAGCACAGCGGCTTGCCTGGCCTCGGGACGCTTGCCCTCGGCGTCGAACGCGTTCGCTGCCCTGTCGAAGGCCACGGCGGCAGGACCGGGCATTCCTGCAGCGGCCAGGAGGTTCCCGGCGTTCACGAATCCGTCGCCGGCTCCGCCCATCTGGGCCGATGCCAGCGACTCCCAGCCGTTGGCCCACGAGCCTCCCATGGTGGAGGCTGTGTCCTGGATGGCTTCCATGGCTTCCAAGTCCCCCAGTTCAGCGCGGAGCACCAGGTTTTGGAGCAGGACACCCGGGAGGTGGTGGAGAGTCGATTCCCCGGCGATGGTGCGCAGCTTCTCCAGCGCAGAGCCTTTGTCCAGGTGTTCCTTGCCGGCGAGCATGAAGAGTTGGGCCATGGCTTCAACGTAGGCTCCGCCGGCCGCGGCGGCGCTTTGTTCCCTGCCCAGCCGCCGGGCCAGGTCCGTGTTCCCCGAGCGTGCCGCGGCGTAGAACGCCAACGCGTTGCCGAGCCTGCGAAGCCGCTGCGGGTCTTTAACTTTCAGGGCTTCCACAGCGGGCGTCAACACCAGCCCAGCCTGTTCCAACCGGCCCTGACGCAGCAGCGACAGGCCTTTGAGGGTCTGGATGTCGCCGCCGAAGGTGATGAGCCCCAAGGCCGAGCTGGCAGCATAGCGGTTCAGTGCCGTCTCCGCAGCGGCCCAGTCCCCCGATTCGAGGGCTGCCAAGGCGTAGCGGACCAGGATGAAGTCGCTGAGGTAGAGGAGATCGTCCTTGTGCTCGTCAAGCAGCACCAACGCGTCCCGGCCCTTGTCCAGGGCCTGGACGGGCTGGCCTTCCACCATCAGCAGCTCGCACCGCATGGCCAGCAGGAACAGTTGGCTCATGACGATGTCCGGCTGGTCCTGTTCCAACCCGGACTCAAAAGCGTCCAGGCCTTCCCTCAGTTCCGCATACCGGCCATCGTGTGCCAAGGCAGCCAATTCCAGGGCAAACGCATGCCGCTGGATTCCGTTGACCAATTCCTGGTCCGCCGGGTGCTGCCCGGCAACGGCCTCCGCTGCGGCGCGCACATCCGCAACGATTTCCCCGGAGCTGTCCCCCACAGCCGAACGGGCCGCCGCCCACAGGAGTCCGGCACCCAAGGGCCCGGACGGGTCCGCGTCCAGGAACCCGGCACCTTCCTCCAACAGCCGGATGGTACTGCGGTAGTCGCCGTCGTTGTAGTTGACCATCGCCATCACGGCGCGGGCGCGGGGCCGCAGCGCCTCTGACCTGACGCGCTCCGCCGCGGCCATGGCCAGGGGGTTCTGCAGCAGTTTCGCGGCCAGGAACGCTGCCTGCAGCAGCTGTTCATCGTCGACGTCGGCCCCACAGTCCAGTGCCCAGCTCACCATGCGGAGCAGCCCCTCCGCCGTGGCCGGCTCGGTCAGCAAGTGCTGCACCATGCTCTGGCGGATCTGCAGGCTGCGGGCCGGCGAAACGATCTGGCGCAAGGCCTCCCCGTACATGGGGTGCCACATCTTCAGCGGGCTGCCCGCCCCGTTCGTGGTGAGGACCAACCGGCTGTCCATCAAGGAGCGGACGGTGTCCCTGCCCACCAGCGAGTCCAACACGGCGGCAGGGACCGGTTCGGCCAACGCAATGACGTACATCGCCTCCCGCTCGGCCTCACTGGTCCGGAGGACCTTGTTACGGACCACCTCGGCGAGGCCTTCTCCATTGCCCGTCAGCGCGCGGGTCAGGAACCACACACCATTGCGGCGGACCAGGTTGCCGTCCGCCTTTGAGTCCTCCAGGAGGGACCGCAACAGCAAGGGGTTGCCCTCGGATACTGAATGCAGCACGTCCACGGTACTGGCCATCACCGTGCCGCCCAGGGTCTTCTCGGCCAGTTCCGTGACCGTTTCCTTCTCCAGCGGGTGCAGTTCCAACCGTTCAGCCAACCCGTCATACCAGAGCTGAAGCAGGGCTGCAGGCAGTCCGGGCCGGGGCCGGCTCGTGGCAACGAGCCGGGCCCAGCCGGCGGTGACAAGTTCAGCCAGGATTTGGGTGCTGCCTTCGTCGAGGTCGTGCGCGTCGTCCACCACCAGCAGGAGGCGGGCCCCCGCACTGCCCCGGCGTTTCTCGAACTGCGACCAGAATTCGCGCAGGATCGCTACCGGCGAGGTGGCCTGGTCCACGGGCAGGTCCAACAAGTACGGGGACAGGACGCCAAAGGGAACCGCGGACAGGGCGGGGCTTCCGTGGACCCGCATCACCACCATTTCGTCGGCCAGACGGGCAGCAATCTCCGCTGCCATGGCGGTCTTGCCAATTCCAGGGTCCGCAAGGAGCAGGACGGCTCCAGCGCCCTCCTGCCTCAATATTTCCGTCGCCAGGTCCAATTCGGCTTCCCGGCCCACAAGGTGCTCAGCCTGCATGGGCAGCGCTCAGCCTTGGACGGTTCGTCCCTCCGTTACAGCAGGCCATTGAGCTCGCCCCGCGAGGAGACACCCAGCTTGGTAAAGACTTGGTAGAGGTGGCCTTCCACGGTCCGCACAGACACCCCAATATCCATGGCGATTTCACGGTTGCTGACACCCTTTCCAGCAAGTTTGGCGATTTGCCGTTCCCTCTCGGTGAGGACAGGCGCATCGCTGCGAGGTTGGATCGGCAGGGCCGATACTGATTGTTCCAGTCGTTCGAGCCTGAGCTGGGCTGTCCGTGCTGTGGTGGTTTCACCGGCGTCGCGGGCGAAGTCCAGGGCCATCGCCACGCACCGAGCCTCGACCACCAGCAGGTCCAACGCCGCGGCGGCGTCTGCGGCCGCCAGGAGCGAACGTGAGCTGCGGGTCAGCGAACCGCGGGCCAGGTCGCCGGAGATCTTCGCCAGCGGACCCTGACGGCTGGCCGCGATGTCTTCCAGGAAGCGGTACTCGGCGTCCGTGCCCTCCACCGTGGCACCGAAGAGGCAAATACCCGCAGTGGTGAACCGTTGCTTGGCCACATCCAGGTGGACCTTCGCCAGGAGCCGCTGCTTCACCTCGGGATCGCCCATCCACCGGCCGGCCATCTCCGCACAGAATTCCGCCACCGATTCGGAGAAATACATCCCCGTGCCCCGGCATGTCCGGTAAAGATCCAAGTAGCGGCCCGCTTCCAAGGCGTTCCCCAGCTGGGCGTAGGCGAAGGCGGTGGCAGCATAGGCCACCTTCACGAGGTTCATGGCGGGCCGCAGTTCAAGCTGCGCCGCAGCCGAACGCAAGGGTTCAATGGCACACGACGGTTTACCGGCATAGGCGTACGCCAGCCCGATGCCCAATTCGGTGACGGCACCCCGGAACTGCAGGCGCGAGGGCTTGGACGGCGCCCGGCGCATCAACTCGATGCATCTGCGCCAGTGGCCGGACAGCAAGAGCACCAGGTAGGTGTGCCGGGCGAAGGCTTCCTCCAGGGAAGGCGTGGTACCGGCCTGCCGAAGATGTTTGGACATGGTGCGGGCCAATTGCTGGGCTTCGAGTTCGCGGCCCAGCATGCAACGGGCCTCCACCAGGAAGAAGCCGCACCGCAACCAGTGCTCACTGTCCTCACCGGGTTCCTGCGCATGTTCACGTTCCAGGGCCTCCACAATGTCAGCGTATTCGCCCATGTACGTCTGGTACTCGTAGTTGCAGAGGTTGAGCCGGTTGCGTGCCCGGGAGAGGTCGGTGTCCGCATGGATTCCTGAGGCCTCCATCGCGGCGAGGGATTCCCTGGCCTCCGTGATCACTCCCGGGACCATGGCGGAGCGGCCGTCGATCCACGTCATGGCCTGGCATTTCGCCGCCGTGATCTCGGCGAAGTCCGTGGGTCCCAGGACCGCCAGGTGCGCCTCCGAGACCTCATCCAGTGCCTGCGCGGCGTGCAGCGGGAGGTCCAGCATGAGGTAGGACGCTGCCTTGAGTCGCTGGCCGGCCACCCATTCGGGATCCTTGGGATCGACCGAAACGGTGCACTGGATGGCGAAGTTGGGATCGTACTCGTCCAGGGCAGCGCGTCCGGCCGCGAGGGCATGCGATGCCGACGGCGAGGGTTCGTCCTCGCACTCGTGCATCCAGGCTGCATAGCTGAGCAGGTCCTGGGGTGCCAGGCCATGGAGTTCGGGCTCCTTGGGTCCCAGGAGCATGAGGCGCAGTTCCCGGCGGCGCCTGGCGCTCAGCCACCCCCGGACAACCTCGCCCAAGTAGGGATCCCGGAGCGAAACCCAGTGCTCCCCGGAACGGTCCACCGAAAGGAGGCCGGATTCCTCCATCTCCACCAGGACTTCGGTGCTGAAGATCGCGGCCAGGTCCATGAGCGTCGCCCGCCGGGCGCAGGCAAGGATTTCGACGACGGTCCGGTTGGCTGGGGATTCGCGCGCCAGCCGGGAGCGGACAAAGTCCTCCACCACCGTCGCGCCGTCGAGCTTGATGCGGTCACGAAGGGTCCACACCGAGTCGTTGAGCACCAGGTTGCCCGAATGCCGCTGCTCATCCAGCAGCGCATGCAGGAGCATCGGGTTCCCGCCCACGGCGGAGTGCAGCGAACCCACCAGGGTTGAGGAAACGTAGTGGCCCAGGACCGAGCCCAGCACCTGTTTGGTCTGCTCTTCTGACAGGGCGTTCAGGTGCACTTCACCCAATTGGCCTTCGAGCACCAAGCGATGGAAATCTGCGGGGAGGTCGCTGGCGCGCTGGACGGTGGCGATCACCTTCGCGGTGCCCGTAGCCATGAGGTTGAGCAGCACGCCCGTGCTCATCGGATCCATTCCGCCGGCGTTGTCAACGATGAAAACTGTCTGGCGTCCTCCGGCTTCGGCCCGGATCAGCGACGTGACGGCATGGAGGATGCCCGTCGGTGAGCTCACTGCCTCCGAGGGCAGCCGGGCCAGGAGAAAACCCAAGCAGCCATAAGGGGTCTGTCCGCTGGCCAAGGTATTGCGCAATTGCAGGCTGTGGACCTTGGGACCGAGGGAGGACACCACCGCCCTTGCCAGCCCGGACTTGCCGATTCCGCGCTCACCGGTCAGGACAACGCCATAGGATTCGGATGATTCGAGATGCTTGTTGGCCCTTGCGAGATCCTGGCTGCGCGCCAGGAGGGACCAGGTTTGCCGATCCGAGGGTCCGCCAACAAGATCGGGAGCCGCAGCCCTCGCTGCGCCTCCCCCATTCATGTTTAGCAACTCCGCCGACACCCGCATCCCTCGCTACAACATCCCGACAGTCCCCACCGCGTACCCTGCGTACCATGCACACTACCGCCGGGCGCCGACAGTTAGTAGGGCCAAGGGTTCTTACGACCGTAAGGCTTTGATCAGGCTTTCCTCAAGATTTGCTCAAGAACGCGCCGGGTGGTGTTTCTGCTGCGCGGCAAGCAAACCCTGGGCCATGAGCAATTCCACGGCGTCGGCGGCTTCGTCCAGCAGCAACGGGAGTTCCTTCTTCTCCGTGGTTCCGAAGTCCCGCAGGACAAAATCGGCGGTGTCCATGCGTCCCGGGGGACGGCCGACGCCCACGCGCACGCGCAGGTAATCCTTGGTGGCAAGCGCCTTGGAGATATCCCGCAGCCCGTTGTGGCCGCCCTCGCCACCACCGATCTTGAGCTTGAGGGTATTGAACGGGATGTCGATTTCGTCGTGGACGGCAATCACGTGGTCCGGGGCGATGTCGAAGAACTTGCTCAGCGCAGACACCGGGCCACCGGAAACGTTCATGTACGTCATCGGTTTGGCCAGCACTACCCGGGGACCGCCGATCCCGAGCCGGCCCTCCACCACCTGGGCACGCGACTTGTGGGCCTTGAACTTTCCTCCCATGCGTGCGGCCAGTTCATCCAGGACCATCTGGCCCACGTTGTGGCGGTTGCCGCTGTACTCGCTGCCGGGGTTGCCCAGGCCAACGATCAGCCAAGTGTCAGTCATGGTTTTCATCCTAGGGAATCTGGTGGGTACTGCAGGTCAGGCAAAGGAAAGTGGCCGGGACCCCGCAGGGACCCGGCCACTCTTCGAAAGGCTAAGCCTCAGACTACTCGGCAGCTTCTTCAGCGGCCGGTGCTTCTGCGCCTTCAGCTGCCTCTTCTTCTTCAGCTGCAGCAGCAACCGGCTCCGAGATGTTGACCACCAGGGTGTCGGCTTCGGTCAGCAGGCTGACGCCCTTGGGAAGAACGACGTCGGAAGCGTGGACGTGCGCGCCGGCCTCGCGGCCTTCGATGTCAACCTCGAGGGCGGTGGGCAGGTGGGTAGCCTCGGCCTCAACGGAGAGGGTGACGGCTTCCTGGTTGGCGACGGCACCCGGAGCAACTTCACCGGTGACGTGCACAGGAACGTCCACGGTGACCTTCTCGCCCTGGCGGACCGTCAGGAGGTCCATGTGCTCGATGGTCTGTTTGATGGCGTTGCGCTGGATGTCCTTGACGATGGTCAGGTGTGCCTCGCCGTTGATGTCCAGGTTCAGCAGGGCGTTGGCAACGCGGACTGCCAGGGTGGTTTCGCGGCCCGGGAGGGTTACGTGGACGGGCTCTGCACCGTGGCCGTAGATGACGGCGGGGATGCGGCCGGCGACGCGTGCACGGCGGGCGTAGCCCTTGCCGAATTCGGTGCGCAGTTCTGCTGCGAGCTTCTGCTCAGACATGTGTACTCCTTGATTACTGGTGTACCGCCGGATGGCGGTTGGTTGATCAGCAAGGGCGGAGGTCTGGAGTGACCTTCCACGCCCGCGGGCCCGGACTTGAACGCCGGCCCGCTTTTGTCGAAGGAGGTTACAGACCCAGTCGATGACGGAGACATCCACCGGTTTCAACAACCGGCGTGCTCTCCCTCGCCAAGGTACCCCCGAAAGTTTACCAGCGGTCCGGCCGGAAACGGAAAACGGGCCATCCACCGCACTCAAGCGGTGGATGGCCCGTCGTCAGGATCAGTCCCTGTCAGTCCTCGGCTATGCTTTGCCGTCGAACAGGCTGGTGACCGAACCGTCGTCGAACACTTCACGGATGGCGCGGGCAATCAGCGGCGCGATCGAGAGGACCGTGAGCTGCGGGAAGCGCTTCTCTGCCGGGATGGGCAGGGTGTTGGTGACCACCACTTCGCGGGCACCGGAGTCAGCCAGGCGCTGCGCTGCCGGGTCCGAGAACACGGCGTGGGTGCAGGCAATGATGACGTCCTTGGCGCCGGCGTTCTTCAGCACCTGGACGGCGCCGGAGATGGTTCCGCCGGTGTCGATCATGTCGTCGATCAGCACGCAGGTGCGGCCTTCGATCTGGCCAACCACGGTCTTGGAAACGGCCTGGTTGGGAACCGTGAGGTCGCGGCTCTTGTGCACGAACGCCAGCGGGGCACCGCCCAGGCGTTCGGCCCACTGCTCGGCCACTCGCACGCGTCCGGTGTCCGGCGAAACAACGGTGATGTTGTCAGCTTCGACCTTGGTGCGGATGTAGTCGGCCAGCAGCGGGATGGCCATGAGGTGGTCCACCGGGCCGTCGAAGAAGCCCTGGATCTGGGACGTGTGCAGGTCCACGGACATGATGCGGTCAGCGCCCGCGGTCTTGTACAGGTCCGCAACCAGCCGGGCGGAGATGGGCTCGCGGCCACGGCCCTTCTTGTCCTGGCGGGAGTACGGGTAGAACGGCGAAACCACCGTGATGCGCTTGGCCGAGGCACGCTTGAGGGAGTCGATCATGATCAACTGCTCCATGAGCCAGTTGTTCAGGGGTGCCGGGTGGGCCTGGATCACGAACGCGTCGGTGCCGCGGACGCTCTCGGCCGAACGGACGTAGATTTCCCCGTTGGCGAAGTCGTAGGCGTCGATGGGCAGGAGCTCTGTTTCGAGTTCCTTCGCGATTTCCTGCGCCAGCTCCGGATGTGCCCTTCCGGCGGCGAGAACCAGTTTCTTCTCGCCGTGTGCGGTAATTTCGCTCATGCCTGTGTGCCCTCTTCTGTGGTTGCCGGGGATGGTGAGGATGTGGGGGCGGCTGCAAGCCGCGGTTCCAGGGCTGCCTCTGCGTGGCGCGCGGAGATGGAGCCTTCGCGGTTGGCCAGGACCCAACCCTCGGCGTTCCGCTGCGCGGCGAGGCTCACGGCCAGGGCACCTGCGGGGACGTCCTTGCGGATCACTGCACCGGCGCCGCTGTACGCTCCGTCGCCCACGGTGACCGGGGCAACGAAAACGGTGTTGGAACCGGTCCGGACGCCGGAGCCGACGACCGTACGGTGCTTCTTCTCGCCGTCGTAGTTGGCGGTGATATTGCCGCAGCCGATGTTGGTGTCTTCGCCGATTTCGGCATCGCCGGCGTAACCGAGGTGGGACAGCTTCGAGCCGCGGCCGATCGTCACGTTCTTGGTTTCGTAGAAGGCGCCGATCTTGCCCGTCTCCCCCAGCACCGTTCCCGGGCGGAGGTAGGTGAACGGTCCGACGCTCGCCTTGGCACCAATGGTGGAACCGGATCCGTGGGTGCGGACCACCTTCGCGCCTTCGCCTACGTGCACGTCGGTGAGGGTGGTGTCAGGTCCGACGACGGCGTCCCTCGCCACGGTGGTGGAACCGTGCAGTTGGGTGTTGGGCAGCAGGCGGACGTCCTCGTCGAGGGTCACGGTGGAGTCGATCCACGTGGTGGAGGGGTCCACCACGGTGACGCCGGCGCGCATCCAGGATTCGATGATGCGGCGGTTGTGCTCCGCGCCGAGCGCGGAGAGCTGGATGCGGTCGTTGGCGCCTTCGACCTGCCAGCGGTCGTCAGTCACGACGGCGGCAACCCGGCCACCGGCGTCGCGGGCCAAACCGAGCACATCGGTCAGGTACATCTCGCCCTGGGCGTTGTCCGTGGTGACGCTTTCGAGCGCCTTGCGGAGGACTGCGGCATCGAAGGCGTAGATACCGGAGTTGATCTCGCGGATGGCTCGTTCCTGGTCCGTGGCGTCCTTGTGCTCGCGGATGCCCAGCACGGTGCCATCCTCGGCACGGAGGATGCGGCCGTAGCCCGTGGCGTCGTCCAGCACGGCGGTCAGGACGGTCACGGCGTTGCCCTCGGATTCGTGGGTGCTGACCAGTTCGCCCAGGAGTTCACCGGTGAGCAGCGGGACGTCGCCATAGGTGACCACCACGGTGCCGCTCAGCTCGGCTTCCGCGTCCAGGGCCTTCACGGCTACCTCGACAGCGCGGCCCGTGCCCGGGATGTCGTCCTGGTCCACGATCAGCGCTGCGGGATCCTGCACGGAGACGTGCTCGGCGACGCGGTCGCGCTCATGACGGACCACCAGGGCAAGCTTTTGGGGGTTGATCGAACGGGCGGCGAGGATCGCGTGGCCCACCATGGAACGGCCGCCGATTTCGTGGAGAATCTTGGGAGTCCGCGATTTCATTCGCGTTCCGGCACCTGCCGCCAAGACGATGACCGCTGCGGGACCGGTGGTTTCGGGGCTCACGTACTGGCTCTCCTTGCTCGGTTTGTCCCGGATATTCCGGCTTCGGAATGCTGCCATCCAAGCTTTGGACCCAGGCACTGCTCAAGCCGTTCCAGGTACAGAGTGGAGCGCATTTCCGACCGTTCCGCCCATAGGATTCGAACCTATACTCCACGGCTCCAAAGGCCGGGGTGCTGCCGTTACACCAGAGCGGACCGTGCATGCTTTCCACATCCGGACGGCAGGGTCCGGAGGCGTTCCCGGATCACCGGGATGCACACACAAGAAACTAGTTTGCCATGACCTTTGCGTGCTTCGCGACTTGACCCTCTTTTGCCGGGTTGTGAACTGCGCGTCCGGCCTCCCGCCGCTGCCCTTGGTGCATGATGGACAAGTGAGCAAGCGCACCGAACTTCCCCTGCACACCGCTGTCCCCGAGTCCTTGGAACCCCGTACCGGCGGGTCCCCTGTCCGGGCCAGGATGACGGGCCAGCAGAGGCGTGCGCAGCTCATCGGCATCGGCCGTGCGTTGTTTGCCGCACGGGGCCTGGACGGCACCACCATCGAAGAAGTCGCGGCCACTGCGGGCGTTTCCAAGCCTGTGATCTATGAGCACTTCGGCTCCAAGGAAGGCTTGTACCGGCAAGTCGTGGATACGGAATTCCGGATCCTTCTGGATTCCATCACCGGGGCCCTCAGTACCGACGCCAAACCCCGGGTCCTCGTTGAGCGCGCCGCGTTGGCCCTCCTGGGCTATATCGAGGAACGCACCGACGGATTCCGGATCCTGATGCGCGACGCCCCGCCCTCACAACCCGAGGGCGCGTTCTCCACGTTGCTCTCCCACGTCACGGCCCGCGTAGAGCACTTGCTCTCGGACGAATTCGCCCGGCGGGGCTTCAGCGCGGCGGACGGCGCCATGTACGCCCAGATGCTCGTTGGCATGGTGGCGATGACGGGGCAATGGTGGTTGGACAGCCGCGAACCGGACAAACGCGCCGTTGCAGCGCACTTGGTGAACCTGGCCTGGAACGGCCTCACCGGCCTGCAGAAGGAACCCGAACTCCGCACCGAAACCTAAGCCAACCCTCTCTCACCAAACCACCCCAAAACCCCAACCCTCTCTCACCCAACCACCCCAAAACCCCAACCCTCTCTCACCCAACCACCCCAAAACCCCAACCCTCTCTCACCAAACCACCCCAAAACCCCAACCCTCTCTCACCAAACCACCCCAAAACCCCAACCCTCTCTCACGGACGAAGTAGGGTCGGACGTATGACTGCCTTGCAGATTTATGTCCTTTTCCCCGGTACTGCGCGTGAAGCCCTTGCCTTCTACCAGGGAGTCTTCGGCGGAGAACTCACCCTCCACAGCTACGGAGAGTTTGGGCGCACCGATGGCCCCGAGGACGCGGTCGCCCACGGCGTCCTCGGCGGTGCAGTTGCCTTAGCCGGCGCAGACGCGGCGGCAGGCGAGACGAGCATCCGCACGGAAGGACTGATGCTCTCGCTGCTGGGCGCAGCCGCGCCAACGGAACTGCACGGATGGTTCGAACGACTCGCCGACGGCGGCACGGTCATCGACCCTCTCGGCCCCAAACCCTGGGGAGCCAGCGACGGTCAGGTGATCGACCGCTACGGCTTGCACTGGCTGATCGGTTACGAAGGCGGTTAGGAACGCCCGTTTGTGAGAGAGCATCCGGCAAAACGGACGACTCCCTGAGAGAGCATCCGGCAAAACGGACGACTCCCTGAGAGAGCATCCGGCAAAACGGACGATTCCCTGAGAGAGCATCCGGCAAAACGGACGACTCCCTGAGAGAGCGCCCGCCAAAACGGACGACTCCCTGAGAGAGCGCCCGGCAAAACGGACGACTCCCTGAGAGAGCGCCCGCCAAAACGGACGACTCCCTGAGAGAGCATCCGGCAAAACGGGCGATTCGGTGAGAGAGCGTCCTACTCGCCGAGGACCTCGGCGGCCTCCAGCCACTCCAGTTCCAGACCTTCCTTCTCGTCAAGCAACTCCTGCAGCTTGGCATTGAGTTCCCCGAGCGCGTCGAAGTCGCCGGATTCGGACTTGGCGGCCATCTGGGTGTGGAGCTTTTCCTCCTGCTGCGCGATCTTGCCCAGTTGGCGGTCGATCCTGTTGAGGTCCTTGCGTGCCTCACGCTTCTCGGCTTCGCTGGGTCCGGAGGCAGCAGCTGAGGTGCCTCCGGAAGCAGACGTTGTGGGCGCGCCGGATCCACCCACAACGGCACCCGAAGCCAAGGCAGCTTCCCGCAGTTCCAGGTACTGGTCCACGCCACCGGGCAGGCCACGAAGTTTGCCGTCGCCCAGCAGCGCCATCTGGTGGTCCGTGACGCGTTCCAGGAGGTAGCGGTCGTGGCTGACCACAACCAACGTTCCGGGCCAGCCATCCAGGACATCCTCGACGGCGGCCAGGGTATCGGTATCGAGGTCGTTGGTGGGCTCGTCGAGCATCAGCACGTTGGGTTCGCCCACCAGCAGGCGCAAGAGCTGCAGCCGACGACGTTCCCCACCAGAGAGATCCGTGACGGGGGTCCACTGCTTTTCCTTGGTGAAGCCCAACTGCTCCACGAGTTGCCCGGCGGTGAATTCCTTGCCACCGACGTTGAAGGACCGCTTTTCGCGTTCAATGACCTCAATGACCCGCAGATCCGAGACTTCGTCGAGCTCCTTCACATCCTGGGTCAGGACGGCGGTCACCACGGTCTTGCCGCGCTTGAGCTTGCCGGCACTCGGCTGGATGTCCCCGTTGAGCAGCTTCAGGAGCGTGGACTTGCCGGCACCGTTGACGCCCACCAGGCCGAGACGTTCGCCCGGAGCAAGGCGCAGGGTGATGTTGTTGAAGAGTTTCTGCCCGGCCTCGCCACCTTCGAAATCGAGCGAAACGCCCTCGAGGTCCAGCACGTCCTTGCCCAGCCGGGCGTTAGCCATTTTGTTCAGCGCCACCGAGTCGCGTGGCTCCGGGACATCGGAAATCAGCTCGTTGGCGGCCTCGATGCGGAACTTGGGCTTGGACGTACGGGCGGGCGCCCCTCGCCGGAGCCAGGCCAGTTCCTTCTTGACGAGCTGCTGACGCTTGTTCTCGACGACGGCGGCCATCCGGTCCCGCTCGGCGCGCGCCAAAACGTAGGCGGCGTATCCGCCGTCGAACATGTCCACCATGGCGTCGTGGACTTCCCAGGTGTAGTTGCAGACTTCGTCCAGGAACCACCGGTCGTGGGTGACCACCAGGAAGGCGCCCTGGTTGGCACGCCAGCGTGACTTGAGGTGCCGGGCGAGCCACGCAACGCCTTCGACGTCAAGGTGGTTGGTGGGCTCGTCGAGCATGATGACGTCGTGGTCTTCGATGAGGAGCTTTGCCAGCGCCACACGACGCTTCTGGCCACCGGACAGCGAGTGGACGTTCGCGTGCCAGTCGACGTCGCCCACCAGGCCGCCCATGATTTCGCGGATCTTGGGGTTGGCGGCCCATTCGTGATCCGCGCGGTCGCCGACGATTGCTGCGCCAACCGTCAGGTCGCCGTCGAGCACGTCACCTTGGTCCAAGTAGCCGACGTTGACGTCGCCGCGCTTGGTGACACGGCCGGAATCCGGGGTGGAGCGCTGCGCGAGCAGCCGCATGAGCGTGGATTTGCCGTCACCGTTGCGGCCCACCATGCCAATCCGGTCACCGTCCTCCAAACCGAGGGTGACGCCGTCGAGGACTGTGCGGGTTGCGAAGGAAACCGTCAGGTTTTCGCCGCCAAGAAGGTGGGCCAAGAGGTACTACTTTCTACAGCTGGAAATGCGTACTAAAGGAGGGTATCGGAGATGATCCGGGCACCCGGTACGGGGCCATGGACCGCCTTGGCCGTGTGGCCCCGGTGTGAAAGCTCTTCAGCGAGGACGGCTGCGGAGTCCGGGTCCCGGGACAGCAGGGCGATGGTGGGTCCGGAACCGGAGACCATTCCGGCCAGCGCTCCCTTGGCCTCCCCGAGCCCGATCGTGTCCCTCAATCCCGGGGCGAGGGCAATCGATGCACGTTGGAGGTCGTTGACCAGCACCCGACTCAGCGTTTCGGGGTCGCCATTCCGGAGTGCCTGCAAAATCGTGGGATCCACGTCCACGGGCTCCGGGATTTCGCTGCCTTCGGAGTCACGGAGGCCATCGAGCGTCCGGAACACCTCGGGGGTGGAGAGCCCGTAGTCGGCGAACACCAGCACCCAGTCCATTTGTGCCTTGGCCAGCGCCGGCGATAACTTGTCGCCCACGCCAAGCCCGACGGCGGTCCCGCCCAGGAGCGAAAAAGGCACGTCTGCGCCAAGCTCGGCGGCCACGTGGGCCAGTTCCTCGCGTGACAGGCCGCTGTCCCACAGGGCGTCACAGGCCAGGAGCGTGGCCGCAGCGTCCGCGGATCCGCCACCCATGCCGCCAGCCACGGGTACGCGCTTGGTAATTTCCAGGTGCACACCCGTCGGCTTCTCGGACATCTCGGCCATGAGGGCCGCCGCCTTGTAGGCGAGGTTGCGCTTGTCCAGCGGTATATCCACGCCGTCCAGGTCCAGGGTGCTGGAAGGACTGATGCTGACAGTTATTCCCGGGGTTTCCGTGCTGGTGGCAGCAACTTCTTCATACAGCGACACCGCCAGGTAAACGCTGGCAACGGAATGGTAGCCGTCCTGCCTGAGCGGGCCAACGCTCAAGGAGACGTTGACTTTGCCCGGAGCCTTCACTCGGACAGTGCGCGGGTGGAACCGCTCCCCCACGAAAGGCAAACCACGGGTGCCCGCGCTCATGCGTCCCTTGGGTGGCGGGCTTCGGCGATGCGTACGTAGGCGGAGATGTCCAGCACTTCGCCGCGGGCAGTGGGGTCCACGCCGGCTTCGACCAGGCACCGTTCGGCCTCCACAGCGCCTCCTGCCCAGCCGGCCAAGGCGGCGCGGAGGGTTTTCCGGCGCTGGGCGAATGCGGCGTCGATCACGGCAAAGACCTGGTCCCGCGTCACGTGCGTGGCGGGGGGCTCGTGCCGGGTGAAGGCAATCAGTCCGGAATGGATCTTGGGGGCCGGCCAGAAGACGTTCATGCCGATCACTCCGGCTTTGCGCATCTGTCCGTACCAAGCTGCCTTGACCGACGGAACTCCGTATATTTTGGAGCCGGGACCTGCGGCAAGGCGGTCCGCCACCTCGTCCTGGACCATGACCAGGCCATGGCGGAGGCTCGGGAAGTGTTGGAGCAGGTGCAGGACCACGGGAACTGCCACGTTGTACGGCAAGTTGGCTACGACGGCGGTAGGTTCAACCGGCAGCTCAGTTACCTTCATGGCGTCAGAGAGGACCAAGTGGAAGCGCTCTTCAGCCTGCGGACGCCAAGCACGCACCGTCTCGGGCAGCTTCTGCGCCAGCACAGGATCGATTTCGACGGCGACAACCTCACGTGCCGCGTCGAGCAGCCCGAGCGTCAACGAGCCCAGGCCGGGCCCCACTTCCAGGACGGTCTCCGAGGCATCAATGTTCGCCGCCGACACGATCCTGCGAATGGTGTTGCCGTCGATCACGAAGTTCTGCCCCAGCGTTTTGGTGGGGCGGACACCGATTTCCTCGGCTAACCGTCGGATGTCAGTTGCGCCCAGCAAAGGCGCGACGGCGGCGGGTTCGGAATTCGGTTCAGTCACCTAGGTATCGTATCGCCTGCGCGGGATCAGGCAGCGCCGGCGCAGCCCCAGTCACGCAGGCCGTTCTTGGCGTAGAGGCGGTTGGCGATCTCGATCTGCTGTGCTTTGCTGGCGAGGTTTGCCGTCGGGGCGTAGGCGCCACCACCGTTGGCCAGCCAGGTGGGGCTGGAGAACTGCAAGCCGCCGTAGTAGCCGTTGCCGGTGTTGATGGCCCAGTTGCCGCCGGACTCGCACTGGGCGATCCTGTCCCACATGGCCTCGTTCGGCGCGCCGGTAGCGGCACCGGAGACAGCCTTGGCGGGGGTGGCTGCGGGGCGGGCCTTGGTGCCGACGGCCACCTTTTCGGTGACCGGTTGGGTGGTGACGTTGCTGGAGACCAGCGTCCGGGAAGCTTCGCGTCCGTCCACCAGGACCAGCTTGAACGTCTTCACCACGGAACCGGCAACGCCCTTCTGGGTCACCTTTTCTTCGCCTTTGAACAGATCGGCGCTGTCTGTGCGGACGCTGTCGAACGGAACTTCTTCGGTGGCGTCGGCTGTCTTGCTGGTGTCCACGCGGGAGACCTTGATCACCATGTCCTGAATGACGGGAGCGTTGCCCGGCTGGGAGACACGGTCGCTGGCACCCACGGTGATCCCCGCGTCCTTGAGGACCTCGGCAACATCGGACGCCGTGGTGGTGGTGCTGGTGTCCTTGCCGTCGGCCACCAGGCTGATGGTCTTGGGGGTGGAGATGGAAACGAAGGAACCCTCCACAGCCAGGGAAGCGTCCTTGGGCTGGGAAATCTCGGACGAACTGGCCACGCCGAGTTCGCTGACCAGCCCTGCGACGTCTGGGGCGTTCGTGTTCACGGTCTTGCGGGCGCCGTCCAGTTCAATGGACACGGCCTTGGCGAGGTTGACGTTGACCACCGAACCGTTTTCCACGCGCGTGTCCAGGGCAGGAGTGACGCGGTCGTCGTTCTTCAATTCCACCTTGGCGGCCTTGACCACTTGGTCAACTGTGCCGCCGAAGGTCTGGATGGAGCTCACTTTGCCGTCAACGTTGAGGGTGACGGTCTTGTTGTTGCCCACAAAGGCAACAACGCCGGCCACCAAGGCCACCAAAACCAGTGCCTGCGCACCAACTTTGAGGAAGCTGAACTTTCCATCCGTTGTGAAGAACTTGATCACGTTTGCCCATAACTCTCAGACCATCCGGGCACGGGGATAAGCACAGAACAAACATGCCCGGCCGCGCAGGAACGGGGCCAGGCAAACGAGCCTGGTCCCACACGCGCGGCGGCCATCTGTGCCGCCAAAACATTCAACTGGGTTGTCCGGGATAACCGAACCAGCTGTCCGGAGGCCTTCCCCGACCCCGGCTATTTCTTGTACACAGTAACCGATCTGTTATAAAGCGGCCAAGAAATCTGCATACCGGGTATTCAGCCGAGCAGCTCCGTGGGGCGAGGAGAAGCGGCGCTCAGGCCCATGTTCCGTAGGCGTTGACGGTGTTTTCGGCCAATCGCGAACACAGACCGGCCAGGTCACTTCCTGTCACATCCGCCATGGAACGGACGGTGTACGGAACCATGTAGCTGGCGTTCGGCCGGCCACGGTGAGGGTGCGGGGTGAGGAACGGCGAGTCGGTTTCCACCAGGATCCGGCTCGGCTCTGCGATGGCGAGCGCTTCCCTGAGGTTGTCTGCATTCTTGAAGGTCATGGTTCCGGCGAAGGACATGTACCACCCGTTCTCGTTGCAGATCCGGGCCAATTCGGCGCCGCCCGAAAAGCAGTGGAAGACAACGGTCTCCGGAGCGCCTTCTTCCCGCAGCACCTGAATCACGTCGTCATGTGCGTCCCGGTCATGGATCTGCAGGGTGAGTCCCAGCCGTTTGGCGATGTCGATGTGCCTGCGGAAGGAGTACCGCTGGTGGGCCAGTCCTTCTCCGTGGGTCCGGAAGAAGTCCAATCCTGTCTCTCCGATGGCGCGAACGCGGGGGTGGCGCGCCAGTTCCTCGATCTCGGCGAGCGCCGAGTCGAGTTCGCCCCGGCCAGCGTAGACGGGAGCATCGTTGGGATGGATCGCCACCGCTCCGAGCAGGCGCGGGTCGGCTTCCACGGCCTCCACGGTGAATCGCGAGGACTCCAGGTCACAGCCAACCTGCACCGCCCCTTGGACACCAACGGCTTCCGCGGAGTCCATGGCATCGGCAACGTTGACCGCGATCAGTCCGTGCCGGAAGTCGAGGTGAGTGTGATTGTCCATCACGGGCACGGGAAGCGGTTCCGGGGCCGGCGGGTACTCTTTGCGGGAATCCTTGGCCCCGGTCGCGTCAACGTTGCTGCGGTAGGGAGCAGGAGCGAGGGAGTTGCACATGCTCCCACCTTAACCGGACCGCGGTCCCGCCCGTGCCGCCGCAGCACTTCGCATAAATTCCAGTTGGTACATAAATTCGCCTGCCACTATGTGAGCCACGCCCAAACTCTGGGTAGGCTGGAACGGACAAGGAGGCCACACGGGGGACGTTGGCCACGGCTGAAGGGCAATCCATGGAGTCCAAGCGACACGTCACCGTTGAACCCGCTGCCTTCCAGGGCGAGGCATACGCCGCTGCGCCCCGGGATGCCGTCCTCAACGGGCACAAGCCGCAGGTCATGGACCCTGAACGGTTCCACGATGCCAGCGAACGGATCCTGGCCGCCATTGGCAAGGTCATCGACGGCAAGGCTGACGCCGCAAAGCTGGCCCTCACTGTGCTGCTGGCCCAGGGGCATCTGCTCTTGGAGGACGTTCCCGGCGTGGGTAAGACCATGTTGGCAAAAACCCTGGCCCGGACGGTGGACTGTACGGTTTCGCGCATCCAGTTCACCCCGGACCTCCTCCCTTCAGATGTGACGGGAGTGTCCATCTACAACCAGTCCTCGCGCCAGTTCGAGTTCCGGCCGGGCGCGGTCTTCGCGAACATCGTGATCGGCGACGAGATCAACCGTGCCTCGGCCAAGACCCAGTCGGCGCTCCTGGAGTGCATGGAGGAACACCAAGTCACGGTGGACGGGAATTCCTACCAGCTCTCCTTGCCATTCATGGTGGTGGCCACGCAAAACCCCATTGAGATGGAAGGCACCTATCCCCTGCCGGAGGCCCAGCGCGACCGGTTCATGGCCAGGATTTCCATGGGCTACCCGGACCAGGAAGCCGAGATCGAAATGCTGGAGACACACCAGGCCGTCTCCCCCCTGGCCAAGGTCACCCCCGTTGTCACAGCCAGCGATGTCGCGGCCATGATCGCCACGGTCCAGCAGGTATACGTCTCCACGGCCATCAAGGAATACACGGTGGCAATTGGCCGCGCCACCAGGGACAGCGCACGGCTGAGGCTGGGCGCCAGCCCACGTTCCCTCCTCCAGTTGCTGCGGGCTGCGAAGGCCACTGCGGCCTTGGACGGTCGCGACTTCGTGCTGCCGGACGACGTGGTTGATGTGGCGGAGTCCGTCCTCGCCCACCGGATCATCCTGGACCGCAAGGCCGCGAGCGCCGGCGATACGCCGCAGACCATCATCCGGGGCATCCTCGCTTCCTTGCCCGTTGCCCAGGAACCACCCGGCGCCTGGCGCCGGGACAAGCAGACCGCGTAGGACCGGAACCGCAGAGGAGAAGCGCATGGCACTCGTGGACCGGCTCCCCAAGCACTTGTTCACCAACCGCGGGTGGGGACTTCTTGCTGCCGGAATGGCCTCGTTGGCCTGCGCCCAAGTGATGGGCCGGCGCGACCTCCTCACCTTGGCAGTGTTCCTTCTCCTCCTGCCGCTGGTTGCGCTGGCTGGCGTTCGGATCCTCAAACCACGGTTCCAGGTGTACCGGGAGTTCAATCCCTCCACTGTGGAGACCGCAACGGCCACAACCGTCCGCTTGGCGGTGGCCCGCACCTCGTTCGCCACAGGGCACGTGATCATGGAGGAGCAACTGCCGCCGCGTTTCGGCGAGCCGCCGGCGTTCCGCTTCCCTGCCCGTTCCGCCTCGGGCGGTACCAGCCGCTATGAGTACCATCTGCGTTCGGGAAAGCGCGGGCAGTTCAGGATTGGCCCGGTCACCGCCGAGTTCAGCGACCCCTTTGGTTTGTCGTTGCGTCGCCATTCAATCGACGACGGCGACCTCCTCACCGTGACACCGGCCGCCGTCGAACTTCCCGCAACGGGCCTGGCAGGGGCGCGCGGCAACGACGGCGTCACCGCCACCCGTATCCGGGCAAATCCGAGCGATGACGACATCATGACGCGCGAGTACCGGCACGGTGACCCCATGCGCAGGGTCCATTGGCCGGCGACAGCACGCCACGGGCAGCTCATGGTACGCCAGGAAGAGTCGGTGACCACGCCGGAAGCAACCATCGTCATGGACCAGAGGTTCACGGCGTTTGCCTCGGGGACCGGGACGGTTTTCGGGAGCCACGACGAAGACTCGGACCTTGTCACGTCGCCCAATTTCGAGTGGGTGGTGACGGCGGCGATGTCCATCAGCGCGCACCTTTCCGATCGGAATTATTCCCTCCGGGTCCTGGATGCCTTTGGCCACCCTGCTTTCGCCCATTCCCGCTCGGCGCCCGACCCGGGAGACGAGGAATTCATCGGATCCGGCGGATTGCATGCCATTGCCGAGAGCCTTGCGGCCATTGAACTCGGCGGTCCCCGGCATCACAGGGCCGAGTACGTCAGGGCGGACGCCAGGCAGAAGGAGCCGACGCGCCAGGACCCACGCCGCGGAACTCCGGGGCCTGAAGCGCCCGGGGCCGAGGGCCTGGACGCAGCCTTCGACGATCGGCTCATGGACAAGTTGGCCGCCCACCGCCTGCGCGGGCCGCTCCTGGCCCTCCTTGGCACGCTGACCGTGGCGGAGGCCAAATCTCTGGCTCCGGCAGCGGCCTACGGAGCCAACGCCTTCGCCCTGATGGTCACCGACCCGGCCCGGAACAACGACGAGGTCCTGGAGATCCTGCGGCAAGGCGGGTGGCGCGCCCTGGCAGTGACGGCCAAGACACCGTTGGCAGCGGCCTGGTCCGGATTCGACGAGGGCGGCATCGTCGCCGCGGCCGGGGCGGCCATGGACGTCAGGCGTGGAGCGGCGGTGCCCCGGTGACGGTGACATCCCGGCCCGACGCCGCGAACACCGGTGACGGTCTCCGGGGCCGGCCGACCGGCCCCCCATCGAAGCGCCAGCGCAAGCCAAGCGCCGGCCTGTACCCCTGGGCCATGGCCGGCGCCATCTCGGCAGGTGTCCTCGGTGCCGCCCTGTCCCTGAACGGCGTGTTCCGTGGTTGGGCCTGGCTCCTGCCCTTGATCACCACCGTGGTGGCTGTTTCCTTGACACTGGCCATCCTGCGCTCGCTCCGCCTCCCACCCCTCGTGTCCACGCTCGGTTCATTTGCCGCCCTGGCCGGCATCCTGAGTTTCACGTTCTGCCGCCCGGACAGCCTGCTGGGCTTCATTCCCACCCCTGGCACGTTCGCGGCCGTGGGACGGCTCATTAAGCGGGCGGGCGAAACGGTGGTGTCGGAGAGTGCTCCGGTGGCCCCCAACGCGGGAATCGTGTTCGTCACCTGCGCGTGCCTGGGCCTCCTGGTGATCCTCATCGACGCGCTGGCCGTCCCGCTTTCCATGCCGGCAGCCAGCGGTGTGGGCCTGTTGGCAGTGATGGTGGTTCCCGCCACCATCAAACCGCAAAGCGTGGGGATGCCGGGCTTCATCGGTGCGACCGTCGGCTTCCTGCTCATCCTCGGCTGCAGCCAGTGGTTCGCCCCTGATTCAAGGCTGCAGTCCGGCGCTCCGCGGAGTTCCGGCCAGTTCAAACGGTCCCTGGTGACCGGTGTCCTGACGCTCGGATTGGCCTTGGCGGTTCCGCTGGCCATCCCGGGCTTCGACTCGGGGACCTTTCCGCAGGGATCGCGGCTCAGCCCCTGGGGCACATCGAACGGGCTGAATCCCATGATCACCTTGGGCAACAGCCTCCGCAGCCCTACGGGCTCGGGTCGCATCACGTACGCCACCAGTTCCAGCGCACCGCTGTACCTGAGGTCGGTCACCATTGACCATTTCGACGGCGAAACCTGGGCTCCGGACGACCGCACCGCCACGCGCCGCGCCGGGGCGGACAGGATCGAAACCGGGTACGCAGTCCAAGGCGACGTGGTGAATGCCGTGACATCCATCAATGCCGGCCTGTTCACCAGCCCGTACCTTCCAACTCCGTTCGCACCCGTGTCCGTCAACGGGCTCAACGGACGCTGGACGTGGGACCCCAACACGCTCAGCATCATGAGCACGGAAACCAGCACCCTGGCCCAGCGCTATGTGGTGTTTTCTGCCGCCCCCAAAGTGACGGCCCAGGCCCTCTTCCAAGCCAATGCAGCCCCCCGCTCCATTTCGGACGACTTCCTTCGCATTCCCGGCAACCTTCCGGGGATTGTCCGCGAGACAGCGGACAAGGTGACGGCGTCTTCCGGGAACAACTACGCCAAGGCCC
Organism: Paenarthrobacter sp. NPDC089714; assembly: GCF_044748905.1. NCBI lineage: Bacteria > Bacillati > Actinomycetota > Actinomycetes > Micrococcales > Micrococcaceae > Paenarthrobacter > Paenarthrobacter sp. NPDC089714. Next base: position 103,133 of record NZ_JBIVGX010000002.1, on the reverse strand, counting down.
TGGCCATCCAGAAGTTCCTGCGGTCGGGAGAGTTCAGCTATTCTCTCCAGGCCCCGGTGCAGAACGGATATGACGGCAACGGCCTTTCGGTGTTGGCGGACTTCCTTTCCGTCAAAGCCGGCTACTGCGTCCACTTTTCCTCGGCCATGGCAGTCATGGCACGCGTGGAAGGCATCCCGAGCCGTATCGCCGTGGGCTACGCTCCCGGCCGGCTAACGGGCGAGTCGGTGGCCTTGGTGGGCCAGGGGTCGTTCCCCGAATACGAAGTGGATGCACGAGATGCCCATGCCTGGCCTGAACTGTATTTCGAGGGCCTCGGCTGGGTTCCCTTCGAACCAACTCCCTCCCGTGGTGTAGTTCCCGATTACGCCACTGATTCTTCCGTCACCGGCAACCTGAGCACCAACGCCGATGAGAAGGACGTCCCCACCACGCCGGCCACACCGGCACCCACCCCGCTGCCGCTGCCGGGAGCGGAAACCCCTGCCACAGGGCCCGTGGAGAGCAACCCCTTCCCGACCATCGGCCTCCTTGCGGCCGCTGCCGTGGTTATCGCGGCCTTCCTCGGATCGCCGTGGCTGAGCCGCACCCTGTTGCGGCGTCGTCGCCTGAACCGCAAGCCGCCTCCGGAGGACGAGCGGCCACCCGGGTACGTGGACCCGTCGGCCGCCCATGCCTGGGCGGAGCTCCTGGACCTCTCCGCAGATTTTGGGCTGCCGTCCACCCCGAGCGAAACGCCCAGGCACTTCTCCTCCCGGCTTCGTTCCAGCACCGCCTTGGGTGAGGTGGGCGGGCTCGACGATGCCGCCCACAGCGCCGTCTCGTCGCTGACCTCGGATTTCGAAAGGCAACGCTACGGAAGGCCCTCTGAGGCGAGCAAGGCAGCCGCGGCGAGGATCGCCATCGTCCGCGAATCGTTGCGGAACAACTCCAGTTGGTGGGTCCGCTTCCGGGCAACCTGGCTGCCGCCGTCGTTGATGCGTCGGTGGTTCCGTGCACTCGGGGCGCCGTTCCGGGCCATGGCGGCCCTCTTCCGGCACTTCGGCTACGGAATCTTGAGGGCGTGGCGTGCCATGCGGGGGCTGCTCCCCCAGCGCCGCTAGGACAGCGAAAGGCCCGGCCCGGAACTTGTGGTTCCGGGCCGGGCCCTTCGTCGGTGCCGCACCATTCTTGTTGCGAGAGCGGTGCATGCGGCTCCTTGGTGGAGAGCAGCCCTTAGTCGGCGTAGGGGTCCGCGATACCTACGTACTGGGTGTAGAGGTACTCTTCGATACCTTCGGAGCCGCCTTCGCGGCCCAGCCCGGACTGCTTGACGCCACCGAACGGTGCCGCTGCGTTGGAGATCACGCCGGCGTTCAGGCCGAGCATGCCGGTCTCCAGGCGTTCGCTGACGCGCAGGCCGCGGTTGAGGTCCTTGGTGAAGACGTAGGCCACCAGCCCGTATTCAGTGTTGTTGGCCAGGCGGATCGCGTCGTCTTCGGTGGAGAAGGTGACGATCGGGGCTACCGGGCCGAAGATTTCTTCCTGCAGGATGCGGGCGTCTTCGGCGACGTTCTTCAGCACGGTGGGCTGGTAGAAGTAGCCAGGACCGTCGACGGCGGCACCACCGGTGACTGCCTCGGCGCCACCAGCGACAGCGTCGGCAACGAGGGCGTGGACGCCGTCGCGGGCCTTGCCGTCGATCAGCGGGCCAACCTTGGATTCGGGCTCGGTGCCGCGGGCGGTGGTCAGGGAAGCGATCTTCGCGGCGAACTTCTCAGCGAACTCATCAGCGATGGATTCCTGGACGATGAAGCGGTTGGCTGCAGTGCAGGCCTCGCCCATGTTGCGCATCTTCGCGGCGATGGCACCTTCGACGGCCTTGTCCAGGTCCGCGTCCTCGAACACGACGAACGGCGCGTTGCCGCCCAGTTCCATGGACGTGCGCAGCACCTTGTCCGCGGCTTCCCGGATGAGGGCCTGGCCCACCGGCGTGGAGCCGGTGAAGGAGATCTTGCGGAGGCGGTCGTCCTTGATCAGCGGACCGGTCACCGCACCGGCGGTGGAGGTCTGGATGACGTTCAGGACACCTGCCGGGAGGCCGGCTTCCTGCATGACCTGGGCGAACAGCAGGCTGGTCAGCGGGGTCAGGTTGGCCGGCTTGAGGACCATGGTGCAGCCGGCGGCAACGGCCGGGGCGATCTTGCGGGTGGCCATGGCCAGCGGGAAGTTCCACGGCGTGATCAGCAGGCACGGTCCCACTGGCTTCTTCTGGACCAGGAGGCGGTTCTTGCCGTCCGGGGCTGCGGAGTAGCGGCCCGAAACACGGACGGCTTCTTCGGAGAACCAGCGCAGGAACTCGGCACCGTAGGTCACTTCGCCGCGGGCCTCGGCCAGGGGCTTGCCCATTTCCAGGGTCATCAGCAGCGCGAAGTCCTCAGCACGCTCAGTGACCAGCTCGAAGGCACGGCGCAGGATTTCACCGCGTTCGCGCGGGGCCGTGCGTGCCCAGTCAGCCTGCGCGGCAGCGGCAGCATCCAGGGCAGCGGCGCCGTCTTCCGCGCCGGCGTCGGAGATGCTGAGCAGGACCTTGCCCGTGGCCGGGTCCTCAACATCAAAGGTCTTCCCGGATCCCGCCGGACGCCACTGACCGTTGATCAGCAGGCCAGTGGGGACGGAAGCCAGCAGTTCGCTTTCGCGTTCAACCGTGACAGTCATGGCGACTCCTTCGTCTTGGGTGCTTTTGGAGTGTTGCACCACTAGGGTTCCTTGCCAGAAGTGGCTTGAATTACTGCCACGGTACTGCCCGGCCGGAAAGAGTGTCTACGCCTTCGCGCACTGCCCTGCGCCTCCCAATTTGTGCAACTGCACAGGAGCTCGTCAGCGCGCTGCGAGCACCGCCGCGTACAGTTCACGCTTGCTGATGCGGGCATCGTCGGCCACCGCCGCCACGGCTTCCTTCAGGCGGATGCCTTGCGAAACCAGCTCATTGACCGCAGCAACATGGTCCTCCGGCTTGGCAGGCGCCTGTTCAGGTGCACCACCCACCACTACGGCGATCTCGCCCCGGACCTCATTGGCCTCGGCCCACTCCAAGAGATCCCGCAACGATCCGCGAATCACTTCTTCATAGGTCTTGGTCAATTCCCGGCAGACGGCTCCAGGGCGGTCCGGCCCAAAACGTTCGTGCAGGGCGCGCAGCATGGCTTCCAGGCGGTGGGGGGCTTCGAAAAACACCATGGTGCGGCGCTCGCCAGCCAACTCCCCGAGCCGGGAACTGCGCTCCCCGGATTTGCGGGGCAGGAAGCCCTCGAAGCAGAAACGGTCTGTCGGCAGCCCGGACAACGCCAGGGCGGTCAGCACAGCCGAAGGACCGGGCACTGCCGTCACCGTCAGCCCGGCCGCGACTGCGCCTTCAACCAGCCGGAACCCGGGGTCGGAGACCGCGGGCATCCCCGCATCGCTGACCATGAGGATGTTCTTGCCCGCGCGGACCTGTTCCAGCAGGTCGCCGGTCTTCGCCACCTCATTGTGTTCGTGGTAGCTGATGACCCTGCCGGTGACCTGGACCCCAAGGGCCTGAACCAAACGATGCAGCCGCCGGGTATCCTCGGCCGCGATGATGTCCGAGGTCCCCAGGAGCTCGATTAAACGGGAGGAAGCGTCGCCCACGTTGCCAATAGGGGTCGCGGCCAGGACGATCCTTCCAATTCCGGAGGTGCCTCCGGGTACCGGCGCTTCGAGCTCGTCGTCGGGAAACTCGTCATCCAAGGGGGCTTCGGCCGGCACACTGCGTTCTTCGTCCACCTGCCAAGCCTAATGCCCGGGACGCCCCGCGAGGCATCCGGCTTCGCACCAAGCATCGAAAGGTAGCATGGGCGGGTGAACCAGTCGCCCGTCCCAGCAACAGCTTCCGGAACTTCCGGGATGCCGTCCTCGCCTGAAGAGACCGAAGAGACAGCACAGGGTGCTGCTGGCGGACAAACGGTAAGTAAACTGACCGCTTGGCAGCCCCCTGGCCGGCGCAGCCCCGACAATCGTGGACCAAAGCGTGGCTTGGAAGGCCACCGCTGGATTGAGCGTCCGGCTGAGGCGTTCGCCGCGGAGGCCTTGCGGTCCCGGCTCATCGGCAGCATCCAGAGTTGGCGGGACTATCCGCCGTCCTTGCGACTGTGGTTCTGGCTGATCCCTACCCTGACGGCCGCGCTCGGGGGCATCCTTCGCTTCTACCGGCTGGACGCACCCCACAGCTTGGTCTTCGATGAGACGTATTACGTCAAGGACGCCTACTCCTACCTGGTGAGCGGCTACGAACGCAGTTGGCCGGCCAAAGCCAACGACTCGTTCAACATCGGCAATCCGGACGTCCTCCTGAACACTCCCGAATACGTGGTGCACCCGCCCGTGGGCAAGTGGATGATCGCCTTCGGCATGTGGCTGTTCGGTTCGGACAACCCCTTCGGCTGGCGGTTCGGGGCTGCCCTGACCGGAACGCTCACGGTCTTCCTGATCTCGCTCATCGCCCTGAAGCTGTTCCGGTCCCACATACTCGGGCTGGTCGCCGGGCTCCTCCTCGCCATCGATGGCCACCACCTGGTGTTGTCACGGACATCCTTGTTGGACATTTTCCTGGCTTTCTGGCTTTTCGCGGCCTTTGGTGCCCTGTTGTTGGACCGCGACGACGGCCGCCGTCGTCTTGCTTCCCGGCTTGCCGCGCAAGCGGCTGCTTCACGCGATGGCCGCCCCTCCCCCGTCCAGCTGCTCTCCGGCCCGTGGCTGGGCATGCGCTGGTGGCGGCTCGTGGCCGGGATCTGCCTGGGGCTTGCCGTCGGAACCAAATGGTCGGCCCTCTTCTTCGTGGTTGCCTTCGGACTCATGACCGTTTTCTGGGACATGAACGCCCGCCGCGTTGCCGGGATCCGAAGCTGGCCCAGCGCCTCCATCATCAAGGACGGCCTTGCGGCGTTCGTCACCATCATTCCCGCCATGTGCGTCACGTACGTCGCCACCTGGACGGGTTGGTTCCTTTCCAAGGACGCCTACTATCGGCAGTGGGCTGCCACCAACCCGGCCCCCGGATGGGACTGGCTGCCCAACTCCGTTCGATCGCTGGCGCACTACCACCTTGAGGCCTACAAGTTCCACCAGGGCCTGTCTTCGGACCACCCCTACGAATCCAGTCCTTGGACGTGGCTCATCATGGGCCGCCCAACATCGTTCTATTACCAGTCGCCCAAACAGGGAACCGCCGGGTGCGTAGTGGAGACCTGTTCCTCGGCTATCCTCCCGGTCGGCAACCCCGTGGTGTGGTGGGGTGGAACCATCGCCCTGGTGATCCTGCTGTTCTGGTGGGCCGGGCGCAGGGACTGGCGGGCCGGTGCCATCCTGGCCGGGGTTGCTGCCGGCTACCTTCCGTGGTTCATGTACCCCGAACGCACCATGTTCATTTTCTACGCGGTGTCCTTTGAACCCTTCCTGGTGCTGGCCTTGACGTACGTACTGGGGTTGGCGCTGGGCCGGAGCAGCGATCCACCCTGGCGGCGCAGATCCGGCCTCTACGTCGTGGCGCTCATCGTGGTGCTGGCCGTCATTGCCACGGCCTTCTTCTACCCGGTGTTGACGGCCGAAGTGATCAGTTACCAGGACTGGCGGATGAGGATGTGGATGCCCTCGTGGATCTAGGCTGATCCATGGAGGCAATTCACCGGGGTCGGGTGGCAAGCCCCCGCAAGTGCGCAGCAAAGGCAAGGAAATGAGGAGGGTCGTGAGGGAAGCAAGCACGGAGCTTCTGGTCGAGGCCGATGAGAACAGCAATGTCACGGACCTCCTGCTGGAACGGTGTTCCAAGGACCCGTTCGGGACGCTCTACGCGCACAAGACCGCCAATGGCTGGTTGAACGTCACTGCTTCCCGTTTCCAGGCCGACGTCAACGCGCTGGCCAAGGGACTGATTGCAGGCGGCCTCAATCCCGGCGATCCCGTAGCCGTCCTCTCCGCTTCAAGCTTTGAGTGGACGCTGGTGGACTTCGCCATCTGGATGGCCGGCGGTGTGACCGTGCCCATCTATGAGACATCCTCCCCCAGCCAGATCGAGTGGATCCTGGTTGACTCCGGTGCCCGCCGGGTCTTCGTGGAGGACGCGGGCAAGGCGAAGGTGGTCCGCGGCGTCGTGGACAAGTCAGCCACCCTGGGCGACGATCCCGTGACCATCATCCGGATGGAGCACGAAGGCGAGGTACCCAACCTGACCAGCCTGGCCGCCGTCGGAAGCGGCATTACGGACACGGAGCTGGAACGGCAACGCAGCGCCGCGACCCTGGCCGACGTCGCATCCATCGTCTATACCTCGGGAACTACGGGCAAACCCAAGGGCTGCGAAATCACGCACGGGAATTTTGTGCTGGTGGCCAGGAACGTCATCCCTTTCCTTCCGCAGCTGCTCATGCAGCAGGATGCGCGTACATTGATGTTCCTGCCGCTGGCCCATGTGTTGGCCCGCGCCGTGCAGGTGGTGTGCCTCTCAGCCGGTGTCACCCTGGGCCACAGTGCCGGCGCCAACGGCCTCATGGCTGACCTCGGCGCGTTCAAGCCCACCTTCCTCCTTGCCGTGCCACGTATCTTCGAGAAGGTGTACGCCGGTGCAGGCCACAAGGCGGCCATGGGCGGCAAGTCGGCGCTCTTCTCGGCCGCTTCGGCCACCGCTGTTGAATATTCGACGGCGGTGGACCTCGCGTCGCGGGGGCAGGGAACGGGGCCAGGTTTGCTCCTGCGGCTGAAGCACGCCGTGTTCAACAGACTGCTGTACCCGAAAGTCCGAGAGGTGTTCGGCGGGGCGGTCGGTTACACCGTCTCCGGTGCCAGCCCTTTGAGCCTTCGGGAAAACCACTTCTTCCACGGCGCGGGCGTTCCCGTCCTGGAAGGCTACGGGCTCACGGAAACCACGGCGCCCTGCACCGTTAACACCCCCACGATGTCCCGCATCGGCACTGTAGGAATTCCCCTGCCCGGCACCACCATCCGTGTGGCCGGCGACGGCGAAGTACTGGTCAAAGGCATCGGAGTGTTCAAGGGATACCACGCCAATCCAGCTGCGACTCAAGAGGCCTTTGTTGACGGGTTCTTCCGCACCGGAGACCTCGGTGAGCTGGACCAGGACGGCTTCCTTACCATCACAGGCCGCAAGAAGGACCTCCTGGTAACTGCCGGCGGGAAGAACGTAGCGCCGGCTCCTTTGGAGGAGAAGCTCCGTGAACACCAACTCGTGGGCCAGGCCGTGGTGGTCGGCGATGGGCGTCCGTTCGTCGCAGCCCTCGTGTCCCTGGACCCTGAGGGGCTCGCCGACTGGTGCGCCGAGAACAAGACCGGAGCCCTGTCCCTCCAGGAAGCCGGTGCTGACGCGCGCGTGCGGGCGGCCGTGCAATCCGCCGTCGACGAGGCCAACAAGCTGGTCTCGGCCGCCGAGTCGATCCGCAAGTTTGACTTCATCAATGCCGAGCTCAGCATCGAATCTGGCCACCTCACGCCCTCGCTGAAGCTGAAGCGGGCAGCCGTGGTCAACGATTTCTCAGCCTTGGTGGACAGGCTCTACGCGAAGTAAAGCCACCACCTGCAGGGCAATCGGCCTAGCGGCGGACAGCCTCTTCCCCGGATGCCGGCTCTTCTTCCTGTTCCTCGTCACCAGTGTCGGCCACGGGTTCGGTGGCCACACCACGACGCCGGCGGGTTGGCCACGTGAAGATGAACGTCAGCGTCGCGGCCAGGAAGACCAGCCCTCCGATCACGATTCCGGCGTCCGACCAGAACTGTCCCGGGAACAGGCGGATCAGCGTGTCTTCCAATGAGAACGTCCACGTACCGTTGGCGAAGAAAATCCGGTGGAACTCCGTGAAGAACTGCTGCCAGCTGAGGACGGCCAGTACAGCCAGGCCAATGATGATCACCAGCGTCACGATGGATCCGGCGAACAGCCCCCGGCGCACACCGCCAGCGCTCCGCTTCCGGAGATAAATGATGGCGATGATGCTCAGGATGATGAGCAGCAGGCCGGCACCGAACGAGGACAGCATGACCACTTTGACATCGGCCATATGCGAGACTTCGGAGTCCTTGAACAGTTTGGCGCCGTCCTGGTTGACCAGCCCGCCGAGGTAGCGTGGTCCGGCCCAGTTGCTCAGGTAGTCCACGGCGTAGGATCCGTAGGTCATGCGGTCATCGGTGCTGAACCCATAGCCGTCACCGGGGAATCCCGGGCGGTTGTACTCCACCCAAAGGAACAGTGGGCTGGTCACGGCACGTACCGCCAGGACCAGCAGGATCACAGGGTAGAAAACCGCCAGCAGGACCTGGAAAACACGAGGACCGATCGGCTTCACGTTCGCGGCCTGCTCGCGCTCGGCATTCCGCCGCGCCACTTCCTCCTCGGGAGGACGGACGGAAAGGGCCGACGTCGGCAACGGTTCCGAATAGTGCGACGGGCGGCCCGCAACGGTGTCCGCGAAAAGCGGCGGCTCCGGCTCGGCGTCGGCAGCTTCTGCCGCCTTCCGGTCGGCACGGCTCCCGGGCTGGCCGGTGGTGGGCATCGATGGCTGGCTGGCAGCCGCCGCGGCGGGCTGTTTGCCCGTGGGGGGCTGTTTGCCCGTGGGGGTCGCGGGAGCAGCAGAAGCCTTGGAAGCGGAAGCGGCGGCGGACCCGGTGGCTGGGGACGTTCCACCGGAAGCTTTGGGCTTCATCCAGTCGAAAGCCGGCTCGTCGGGGTCGTCATGGACGTCCGTATCCGGTTCTTGTGGTTTCGGGCTCTTGTCGCTCACAGCGGTTTCACTTCCGTAGGCATCCACCGGCGGTTGGGGACTGCCGGCATTCTTGTCTGCTTTCGAGCCTACAGTCCGCCCATGCACCGAGACAGGAGCCACCCCGCTTGCGGCCGGATTGAAACGTAACTGTAAGGTGCTACGCCGAAATGCCGCGGTAACCGGCGTCGTTGATGTCCAGGTCGCCGGTCTCGCCGGCGCGGGCGGCCCGTCCGCCCAAAAGCAGCGTGTAGACCCAATAGCCGGCAAGGACCAGGGCACCAATGGTGATCTTCGCCCAGACAGGGAGCGGACTCGGTGTCACGAACGCCTCTACGACGCCTGAGACCAGCAGCACCAGGACCAGCCCCAGCGCGACGGTCACCAGCGAACGCCCCTCGTCGGCTACGGCCTGCAAGCGGGTTCGCGGACCTGGCTGGACCATCGCCCAGAAGATCTTCAGTCCGGCGGCACAGGCGATGAAGACTGCGGTGAGTTCCATCAGGCCGTGCGGGAGGATATAGCTGAAGAAGACGTCCAGCTTGCCGGACGCGGCGAACACGCCCGCGGCCACGCCCACTCCCTGGGCATTGAGGAACAGGATCATCGGCACCCAGAATCCGGTCACGCCAAATGCTACGGCCTGGGCGGATATCCAGGCGTTGTTGGTCCACACGGCTCCGGCAAAGGAGGCTGCGGGGTTCTCGGAGTAGTAATTGATGAAGTCGTCCTCGACGTACTGGCGGATGCTTGCATCACTTCCGTACACCGCGCGCAAAGCCTCAGGCGAGGTGCCGATCCACCAGGCGTAGGCGCCGCCAACCAGGACGAAGAAAACCCCGCACCACACGGTGAGCCAGCGGACCCGGTAGAAGGCGGCTGGAAGCGAGATGACGAAGAAGCGGGCCAGGTCCTCCATGAAATTTGACCGCGCGCCGGTGAACCGTGTTCGTGCCTGCGCAAGCGCCGCGGACAACGACGACGACAAGGCCGTCTCCGGTGCCACGGAACGAATGAGTGACAGGTGGGCGGACACCGTCTGGTAGAGGCGCAGCAGCTCATCGGCTTCGGTTCCGGAAAGCCGCCGCTTCTGGGCCAGGTACGTCAGCCGTGACCATTTGCCCTGGTTGACGGCTGAGAAGGCATCGATGTCCACGGCACCACCCTAGCCCGTGATGTGGCCCGTTGAGGCAGGAGCGCCGCTAGACTCGGTGAAGTGGGCCCTCTTGGCCCGCCGCAGGAGTGCCTGTCAGCATACTGGACCGGGGGACGGCTTGAGTTCGATCATCACAGGCGAGGCCGTTGTCCTTGAGTTGCGCCCGGCCTCGTTCGCAGCACGTGCGTTGGGACTGATCATCGATGTCATCGCGCACATCCTCCTGTTGATCCTCCTGATCGTCCTCCTGGGAGCTGCCGCCGGCGATGTTGATGAGGCCGCCATGCGGGCCATGATCCTGGCAGCTGTGGTCTTCACTTTCGTCATTGTTCCGGTGACAGTTGAGACCCTTACCCGGGGGCGCTCCCTGGGCAAGCTTGCTGCTGGATTGAGGATCGTCCGCGATGACGGCGGCGCCATCCGGTTCAGGCACGCTGTGATCCGGGGCCTGCTCGGATTCCTGGAGATCTACCTGACCTTTGGTGGCCTGGCCATCGGCGTGGCCCTGTTCAACGAGAAGTCGAAGCGACTGGGCGACATTGTTGCCGGAACCTACTCATTGCGTCTCCGCGTCCCTGCCGAACCGCACATTCTCGCCACGGCCCCTCCGTACCTCCAGGGCTGGGTGGCCATGGCGGACATTGGCCGCGTCCCGGACGCCACGGCCCGCAGAGCCGGAACATTCGTCCAGCACGCATACCGGATGGCCCCCGTTTCGCGGAACAACATGGCCATCGCTTTGGCCTCCGAGTTGTCGCGCTACGTCGCTCCTCCCCCGCCGCCTGGAACCAACCCCGCGGATTACATCGGGGCAGTCCTGGGCGAGCGGAGGAACCGCGAGTTCGTCAGGCTGCGGCAAGCGGAGCAACGCAACATTGCCGTAGGTGAAAGACTGGGAAAGCTTCCGTTCACGGACCGCTGACGTTCACCCCCAATGCCCGGGCCGTTCAAGCCGCGCCGGGATCAGCGTGGCACCGTTCCCTTCCGCGGCGTTGAGCTGCTGCTGGGTCAGGTAGAGGGACAGAGACACATCGGCGTTCTCCAGCCGGGCTCCGCGAAGGTCTGCGCCCAGAAGATCCACGGCCGCGAGGTCGCTCGCCCTGAGGTCCGCCGCGATGAGCACAGCTCCCCGGAGATCGGCGCCGCACAGCCGGCGGCGGGCCAGTTCCGCTCCGGCGAGGTCCGCACCCGGCCGAAGTCCGCCGTCGTACGTTCTGCTCCCTTCAGCGCCGTACGAACCCCGCACTTCCTCACTCACCTCCAGAAGAAGCCTGCGGACCTCGCCGTGGAGGCGTTCGACGTCGGCCCGCACGACGGCGGCCGGGTCACCGCCCGTGATGGCCAGGATGGTCCGCGACAACTGGAGCGCGACGTCCGCGCGTTCAGGGTCGTAGGTGCGTTGCGGCACGTCCTCCAGGTACCAGAGCATCTCATGGAGTTGGCGGACCACTTTGAAGACAGCAAACATGGACGTTCGGGCAGAGGGGTCGTCCGTCCAGCTGACGCCGCGGAAGATCTGCTGGGACACCACTTGCCCCGCACCGAAACAATCAAACACGGTGCAGCCGCTGAAGCCGCGCGGGCGCAAACGATCATGGATGGTGCAGCTGAAGTCGCCCGCCATATTGGGGCATGGTGCGGCCGCGGCCTTGTCGATGGCAAAGTCAGCCGAACGGGCGAAACCCAGGGCTGTGCAGCACAGCGCAAAGCAGTTGCCGCAGTCGGGGCGAAAGATAGGTGAAATGGTCACAGGTGCTCCAAAGGGGTGAAAAGGATCCGGGGGCAGGAGCCGGGGAACCCATCAACGGGTTCCCTAACGGGACACCCGGAATCACCACAGAGGGCAGCACGGAAGGAGGGGCCGGGGAATGGCCGGCGCCGAAAGGACTGATCAAAGAGCGCAGGAGATAATCACTGCTTCGATCTTAACAGCAGTACTAGCGTTGCGCGTAGCTCGCCCAGGGAATGTTCCAGTCCCCGAAGCCTTCAAGCGGCTCAACCGGCGGAGCTCCGGTGTTCAGGATCTGCACCACATCGCCGGTCTTCATGTTGTTGAAGAACCACGCGGCGTCCTCGGGCAGCAAGCCAACGCAACCGTGGGAAACGTTGACCCTTCCAATGGCACCCCATGCAGCTTCGAGGGCCTGGTGAACATACACTCCGGACCAGGTCAGGCGGTTGGCATACTCCACAACCAGCGGAGGGTAATACCCCTTGTCGCCGGGCTTGAGGCCGATGGTTCCAGCGTTGAAGTTCGAGTGGCGTTCCTGCTCCATGATCACTGCGTAGCCCGTGGGCGAGAGCCAGTCCTCCCCGCCGAGCGAAACGGGGGCAGTGTGTTCCAACTGGCCGTTGATGTACACGTTCATGGTCTTGGTGGTGTCATCCACCACCGCAATGCGCTGGGGTCCGGTGGTGAAGGTGGAAGTGACATTCCCGTTGCCGATCATGCCATTGCCGAAGTCCACGCCCAGCAGCTTCATGTCAACAGTGACAGTACTCCCCGACGCCCAGAAAGCCTCGGGCCGGATGCGGACCTTCTTGTCCGAATACCAGTGCCACGCCACGGGCTGACCGGAGGATACGGTAATGCCAACGCGCTTCTCCATGGCCGCCTTGTCCAGTACCGGCTCGCTGAAGTTGATCTCGATGGGCTGGCCCGATCCCGCCACCGAACCGTTCCGCGGATAGATGGAAGCATCGGCTTCGTAGGCGGCGGACACCGTGGTGAAGGTCTGGGACTTCTTGGTTTCCTTGCCGGCGGTATCCACTACGGTGAAGGAGTAGTTGTACTGCGTCTTGAACTTCAGGACTTCCAGGGTGGTCCACGTGCTGCCGTCGGCGCTGGTCTTGCCTGGAACGGGCGTGCCACCGCCCACCGGAGCGAGGACCACATCCTTGACCTTGCCGTTGACAGCCTTCACTTGCGGACCAACCACCGGGTTCCACTCAACCGCGCCGTCAAGCGGCGTGACCCCCAGTTCCACGGGCTTGGCCTCGGGAGCCGGAGCAGAAGGAGCCGTTCCGGCCTGGTTTTGCGCGGAGCCTGCCAACAGGCCCGGAACGGTTGCAACACCGATTCCGCCCGCGGCAATGGCAGCGCAGATCCCCACGATGGCAAGGATCTTGCCCGTCTTCCGCTTGGCGACTTCCGTCATGGCCCTGTCTTCCTGTCCCCCGGCAAGCAATACTGAACACCCAATTTTAGCCGAAAGGCCGGCCACGCATGGTGCGCGTCCGGCCTTTCGCTTCCGTCAAGAGCGATGTCGCCCTAGTAGCGGTAGTGCTCCGGCTTGTACGGTCCGGCAACGTCGAGGTCCAGGTAGTCGGCTTGTTCCTTGCTCAGTTCAGTGAGCTCCACGCCCAAGGCGTCCAGGTGCAGGCGTGCCACCTTCTCATCGAGGATCTTGGGAAGGACGTAGACCTGCTTTCCGTACTCGCGTTCCCCCTCGGGCTGGTCCTTCTTGGTCCAGAGCTCGATCTGCGCGATGGTCTGGTTCGCGAAGGAGTTGCTCATCACGAACGACGGGTGGCCCGTGGCGTTGCCCAGGTTCAGCAGCCGGCCCTCGGAAAGCACGATGATGGAGCGCTCGTCGCCGGTTCCGGAATCGAAGACCCACTCGTGGACCTGCGGCTTGATCTCCACCTTCTTGACGCCCTCAACCTTGGCGAGGCCGGCGATGTCGATCTCGTTGTCGAAGTGGCCGATGTTGCCCACAATCGCTTTGTTCTTCATGCCCAGCATGTGCTCGGCGAGGATGACGTCCTTGTTGCCTGTGGTGGTGATGAAGATGTCACCCTGGGCCAGGACGGACTCGAGCTTGGCAACCTGGTAGCCGTCCATGGCGGCCTGAAGTGCACAGATGGGGTCGATCTCGGTTACCACCACGCGGGAACCCTGTCCCCGCAGCGCTTCCGCGGCACCCTTGCCGACGTCGCCATAGCCACAAACGACGGCGACCTTGCCGCCCATGAGGACATCGGTGGCGCGGTTGATGCCGTCCGGCAGTGAATGCCGGATGCCGTACTTGTTGTCGAACTTGCTCTTGGTAACGGAGTCGTTGACGTTGATGGCCGGGAAGAGGAGCTTGCCCTGCTCTGCCAGCTGGTACAGGCGGTGCACGCCCGTGGTGGTCTCTTCGGTAACGCCCTCGATCCGCGCGGCAATGCGCGTCCACTTCTGCGGGTCGACGGCAAGCGTGCGGCGGAGCAGGTCAAGGATGAGGTGGTATTCCTCGGGGTCGTCGTCCGTGGCCGCGGGAACAGCGCCGGCAGCCTCGAACTCCACCCCCTTGTGCAGCAGCAGCGTGGCGTCACCGCCGTCGTCGAGAATCATGTTGGGGCCGAGTTCCGGGTTGGCGTCCGCGCCAGGCCAGGTGAGGATCTGCTCGGCGGTCCACCAGTACTCCTCCAGGGTTTCGCCCTTCCAGGCGAACACCGGGACGCCTTGCGGGTCCTCCGTGGTCCCCTTTCCAACCACGACGGCGGCAGCTGCCTCGTCCTGGGTGGAGAAAATGTTGCACGAAGCCCAGCGAACCTCAGCGCCGAGGGCCGTGAGGGTCTCGATCAGCACGGCAGTCTGGACCGTCATGTGCAGCGAACCGGCGATGCGGGCACCCTTGAGCGGCTGCGACGCGCCGAACTCGGCGCGCAGGGACATCAGGCCGGGCATTTCATGCTCGGCCAGGCGGATCTGGTGGCGGCCAGCCTCGGCAAGCGAAATGTCAGCCACTTTGTAGTCGAAAGTCATGGGTGTCCTTAGGTAGACCGTGTGCGTTTGGTGTCTGGGGCGCCGTCAGGCGTTGGCGGCGGCGAGAAGGTCCGGGGGCAAGAGGAGCGGGATGCCGTCCTCGATCGCGTAGCGGAGCTTTTCCCCAGTGTCAGCAGCCTCGGTGGACACGAGTTCCTCACCCTCCTGGAGCAGCGGTGAACTTGTCACCGGGCAACGCAGGATGGACAACAATTCAGGACTGACCTTTGGCATGGATGATGCTCCCTGGGTGGCGCCGGGCATGGCGCCGCTGGCGGACTTATCTGCAGCCTCCAGCCTACCGCGCCGGGGCAGGCCCTTCGGAGCCCGCGACGTTTTGCGTCCGGTCAGGAAGGCTCGCGGAGAACCCGCAAATGTCCGCGTCGCGTTCCCTCAACCGCGGCGGGTGGCTCCACCGGCTGGCGGTGCTGGCGTGTGGACGTTTCCGGAGCGGAATTGGCGTTGGAAGCAGCCTCGCGAACGGCATTGGCAAGCGCCAGGAGATCGTCGGGTCCCGGCTCGGGAGGCGAGCTAGGCATGGCCAGCCGCAGGACTTCCCAACCGCGGGGAACCGTCAGGGTCTCGGCATGCTGCGCACACAGGTCATAGGCGTGGGGTTCTGCGTAGGTCGCCAAAGGACCGAGCACGGCAGTCGACTCGGCGTACACGTACGTCAAAGTAGCTACCGCGGACTGGCGGCAAGCGGATCTGGAACACTGGCGAATAGCACCCACAACATCCCAGATTAGCCGCATGTGGCCCTTGGACGCCGCATTGACGGCGTGTGGCCGCGTGGATTCTGCCCCGCGGTTCCATGGTCGGCGCGGTGCCGCCCATGATGTCGCGCTGGCGGATTCCCGGGACTACAGTCGATATATGCAGTCACAGCCACATGTTCCCGGCTTCTCCATCCGGTGGACAGACGCCGAAGCATCCGGTGAGCCGGACCTTGCCGCGCCGAAGGCCAAAGGCTTCCGGACGCGCCGGCGGAACCGGCACGGTCGGGGGTTGCGAGGGGACCTCATGCTTCCCAACCTGCCCGGTTTCCGCTCCCGCTCGGAACGCTTCGACGACCTCGTGCTGGATTCCGCGGAACGCCTGCAGGACATGTGGGGCAAGCAATTGGACGGCGTGCTCTTCGCCGTGGATGAAATACCGCCAAACCTCGAAGAACTGGTGGCCGCGGCAACGCCGGCACCCATGGGCGCCTACACTCCCGGTGTCCGGGGTGCAGCGCCCATGATCACGGTGTACCGGCGCGTGGTGGAACAGACCGCCGGAACCAAGGAGGAACTCCAGGACCTGGTCCACGACGTCGTGGTGGAGTACACCGCCGAAATGCTCGGGGTGCCGCCGGAGACGCTGGACCCGGTGTACCGGCGGCGTTACCAGTAAGCCATTACCAGCAGGCCAAGGCTCAGTAGCCCACCGTGACCGGAACTTTCTCCAGGCCGGCAGCAGCGT
The DNA here is from genome assembly GCF_044748905.1 of Paenarthrobacter sp. NPDC089714. Taxonomy (NCBI): domain Bacteria; kingdom Bacillati; phylum Actinomycetota; class Actinomycetes; order Micrococcales; family Micrococcaceae; genus Paenarthrobacter; species Paenarthrobacter sp. NPDC089714. Next base: position 86,998 of record NZ_JBIVGX010000002.1, on the reverse strand, counting down.
CCTGGATGGCCAGCACGGAAACATCGGCACGGTCCTTGGTGCCAAGCAGCATGGCTCCGTAGACGGGATCGCCGGAGGCGGAAACCACGAAGCCTGCCACCGCAGCGCCGTCCGCGGTTGCCGGGAGTTCAATCAGCGACGTGGTTCCTCCTGAGATGTCGATGTCCACGGACTTCCCCACTTTCCCGTCGGCGGTGACAGGGGCGTAACTGACGCTTGCCCGCCCCTCCGGAACGCCGAAACTGAAGAAGCGCTGGCCCGAGCGGGGAACCGCCACCAGATGCTGGCTGCCCAGCCGCGCGGACGACGGCGACCAGGCAAAGTCGGTGGGCGATTCGGCCTTGGCCCCGCGTGCAATCCGGGTGGAGGCCACGAAGGAAACATCGGAACTTGCGGTCACGGTGTAGCTCCCCGCAGGCACTCCGTCCAGGTCCAGGCTGGCAACGGTGCCACCCTTGACGGTGACCACTCCCCCGTTGGGAAGCTGCCGCTCGCCATTGGCCCCGTATAGCTTCACTTGGACCACGGCATCCGTGGACCCCGGAACGGCAATCTGCAGGGCCGGCACCGCGTCGCTGAAGCCGGACTTGCCACCCAGCGCCTTCACGGCCGCCGCGTCCTGGATGTCGACGCCGGTCATCACCTGGAGGTTGGATGGTGCGGCACCCGGCGACAGGAAGTCGACCCCACCGGGAACCAGCCCACGCAGGACGCTCTGCTGGATGGTTCCTGCCACGGGACCGCCGGTGCTGCGCAAGTGGACCGCCAACTCGGATTCGTTCGGCGCGAGGCCTGCGAGGTTGACCGAGCGGGTTGTTCCCGGGGCGATCAGGAGCCCTCGGGCGCCGGGCGCCTGGATCTGCCCTTGATGGCCGAACAGGTCCAGGTTAACGGTGGCCGGGGTCTCGGAGGCGTTGCTCAGGTTCAGTACTGCAGTGCGGCCCAAGGCCGTGTTTGAGCCCAGGAGCCAGGCGTCGTTGCCGGGCTGTTGGCACTGCGCTGCGGCCAATCCCCGGAGGTCGCCGTCCGTGGCTGAGTAACTGAGGTTCGCCGACAGCGAGGCCTTTTCGTTGCCGATGGGGTCGGCGCCTACCACGGTTGGCGAATCCACGGGGCTGACGGATGCCGCCGCTGCGGCCAGCACGGGCGGACCAGGTGTGGGCGACGGTGTGCTGGTGGGGGCCTTGGCAATCTCGGCCACGTTCTTCCCGCCCAGTGCCGTGATGCTGCTGCCGGGGACGGTTCCGGCCGGGTTGCTGAGGACCACGGCATTGAGGGCGCTGGTTGCGGTAGTTGAGACCGGGCTGAACTGCGCGTCCGTCCCTACCTCCGTGCCCGTGACCAGCCGCGCCGGCTCGGGGCAAACGCCCAGGGAGCGCCCGGCGGGGACGTCTGCCTGGCGGGCTTCGAGGTTGGACCCGCCGGATGGTCCTGGAACCATGCCCGCGGCCGCCACCGCGCCGCCACCGGCGGCCAGGATGACGACGGCGGACAAGACGCCCGTGACGATGCCCTTGTTCGAACTCCGCCGGCTTCCAGCGCGCTCCTTGGACGGCTTGGGAGCTTTGGCGGATTCCGTCCGTGGCTTTCCGTGATCCGTCGTTCTTTCGACGCCGTTGTTCTGGTCGTCAGACACTGCTGTACTCCTTACGGAGGGAAACTTCGTCCCTCGACATGCCGGTGCGCGAACGGCGGGCGGGGACGGGAACGGCCAGCAGCACCGTCAGGCCGAAGACCACGGCCTGGAGGATTCCGAACCACAGCGCCCAGGGAGCCGTATAGCGGATTTCCAGCGTTCCACCGGCGGCAGGGAGCTCGAAGGCCTGGGCCCAGCCGGAAGACGTTGAAGTCAATGCCCGGCCATCCAGCCACGCGTTCCAGCCTTGGTCCGAACGCTCGGCCAGCACCACTTTCCTGCCCTCTTTACCGGCGGGCACCTCGGCATCCACGGCCACGTCGTCCGATGGCAGGGCGCCCACCACGGCTCCGTTGGCGTCAACAATGCGGACCCGGTTCATGGTGTCCGGAGCCGCAGGGCCACCGGTGTTCCGCGGAGTCACCCTCCACAACCACCCGGCGTCCGTCTGTCCCACGGCCACCAGGCCGGGAACGGCGTCGATCCTGCTGGCCGTCAGTTGGGCAGCACTGTCCGCGGCCTTGAGGACCACAAATCCGGCGGCCAGCTGTTCCAGGTCCGCCCGCGGATCAACCCCGGTGCTCGCCACGATCGTGGCCACGGCGCGCCGCATGGAAGCGGTGGCGGAATCGTCGGTAACAATCTCCTCACGGCCCGGCGCTCCGATAATCGTCCGTGCCGAGGCAATGGTGGACAAACTGTCCAGCGTGGTTCCGGAACCCCGCATGAGGGACGAAGCGAACGAGCCCTGCTCGCCACTGGTGATCACCAGCGTCCGCGTCCGCTCGGGTCCCGTACCGCGGTCGACGGCGGTGGCCGGCAACGTATCGCTGGTCACTGCCCCCACCAACCGACTGGCGCCGAGGGAACCGTTTGCCGGGGCCGCCACTGGCGTACCGCCGGTTTCCGAGGAAGGCTGCAGAATGTTCTGCGCTGTCCAGGCCGCCATCGCCGCCAAAGGACCGGCCACCAACAATGCCACTGTTACGGCAGACGCAAGGCCCCGCAACGGCAACCTCCAGCGCGTTGGGTCCGGAGCGGATCGCGGCGCCGAGAAAATCCTGTCCGCACCGATCATCGCCGCTCCCAGGAACAGCATTCCTGCGGCGGACACCGCAGGACCCGTGAACGGACCCACCAGGGCGGTGCTGTTGACGCCCGTTGCCACGTGACCTACCAACCAGCTGCTGGCCAAGGTAGCCAAAGCAACCAGCCAGAACACGCGGGCCAGGGCCGTACGCTTTCCTGGCAGGAAAAGGGCCGCCACGGCGAGCAGAAGCGTTGGAACACTGACCAGCAGGGCCAGCATGAGTGCCCAAGGCACGGGACCGGGTCCAAAGAGCGCAAGTCCGGTGAGGCCGCCGTCGGGCTTGAACGCCAGTGGCTGGCCCAGGATCTGCTGCCACAGCGGGGCGGCCGCGAAGTCCAGCGGCAGGCCGGGATCGGCAAGCAGCGAGCGGGGACGGTCCAGCGCCGAGACGGCGTAGGGGACAAAAAGCACCAGGCTGGGAAGGAGCGACCACCAGAGCGTTTTCCCGCGGGATCCCAGGACGACGGCGGCAAGCACGATTGCCACAGTGATGGGAGCCAGGAGCGATGGAGCCGCAGCGGTCACAACGGCCATGGCAAGCCCGGCGGCTGCCGCGGCAGTCCAGGATGGAGTCCCGTTGATGCCCGGCTTCCCACGCACCGGCGTCGGCCTGCGGCTGAAGGGTGCCTGGGTGGCAGTGCCGCCGATGGCCGTCCCGGTAGCCCGAAGGAGCGCCAGCAGGAGGAGCGGCATCACCAGATGGGCCAACAGGGCCCCCAGCCTGCCCTCGTTGATGGCTATCAACAGGCCCGGCGCACCGCCCCAGGCCAGGGCTGCAACGGTCCTGAACCGACGGCGCTTGGTGAGCGCGCCCACGGCAAACCAGGCGCCTACACCGGACAAGGGCATGGCCAGGACCAGGAGCCAGGCGATGGCTGAATTCCCATCGCCCCCACCGAAGAGCGAGAGAAGCCACAGGACATAGCCGAACGGGTCCCCGTGCCCGGGCAGTCCGGCGCCCAAGGAGATCCACCAACCCGAGGCGTTGTCCCACATGTCTCCGGGAGATCCGGAAACGGGCAGGAGGCCGCCACCGGCAACAACGCCGGTGCGCAACAGACCCAGCAAGCCAATCAAGCCAGCCGCCAAGGCAGTCAGCGCTGCTCCTGCGGCACCGGTCCCTACCCAGCCGCGGTCATTGGTGGCCAAGGCGGCAAAATCATCAACGGCGTCACCGCTGGGCTCGGCGGCCAGGAGATCCGAGGTGACCTGCCGGTCGTCAGCCGGGCGGATGGCCTCAAGGAGCGACCTCCTGTGGGCACGCACCTCCCGTGAGGACTTCTGCAGGCCGCGAACCAGTGACCGCTGCCGGCGCCGCGTCCTGGCCGCTGAACGGCGGGCACGGGATACAGCCACGGGCCGTGCAAGCGCGGCGAGAGTGGCGGTGAATTGCGTGAAGCCATAGCCGGGTTCCTTGAGCAGGATGCTCAGGACCAGCCGGACCACGGCGCCGAACAGGGCGCCCACGGCCTGGAACGGTACGTTCCACCATGGCGTGTGCTTGAGCCGCAAATGGATCTGGGCCTTGCGTGCTGCCGATGACGTGCCCAAGGCGTTCGGCCTGTTCTCGACGTGGAACATCCGTGCGCCGGGCACCACCACCACGCGGTTGCCGACCAGCCAGTTGCGCCAGCACAGGTCAACATCGTCGCCGCTGCCGGGGAGGGCCGGATCGAAACCTCCGAGGAGTTCCCACACGTCGCGCCGGATCAGCATGCCCGCGGAGTTCACGGCGAGCGTATCCGATCGCGGATCGTATTGGCCCTGGTCAACTTCGTCGGCATCGATCAGCGTCAACCGCTCGGCCCAGCGGCTCGTGGAAAGTCCCACGTCCACCAGGCGTCGCTCGTCGTTCCAGTCGAGCTGCTTGCACCCGGCAATGGTGACCGAGGTGGTGCGCTCCACTGCAAGCAACAACTCGGCCAGGGCATCGGGTGCGGGAGCGGCATCGTCATGCAGGAGCCAGATCCACTCCACCACGTCCGCATTGCCGTGTGCTCCTGCCGGGGCCAACCGCTGCAAGCCGGCCTGAACAGCCGCACCGAAGCCTGACTTGGGCTGGTGGTGTTCCACCACGTTCGAATCGCCGAGTGCATCCCGGAGCAGCTCTGCTGAATAGTCCGTGGATCCTGCATCAACGCCAATGGCGGCATCTGCCGAACGCGTCTGGTCCGACAGTGCCGCCAAAGTCCTGGGGAGATAGGCCCCGCCGTCGTGGGCTACCACGACGGCGGTGACGTGTACTTCCTTAAGAATTAGACTGCTCGCTTCCTCAGCCGACGGCGTTCGCGCTCGGAGAGCCCGCCCCAGATACCAAACCGTTCATCATTCGCCAGGGCATATTCCAAGCACTGGGAGCGGACATTGCACGCACCGCAGACCTTCTTGGCGTCCCTGGTGGAGCCGCCCTTTTCAGGGAAGAAGGCTTCGGGGTCCGTCTGGGCGCACAAGGCGTCCGTCTGCCAGCCAAGTTCGCCTTCATCATCGAAGTCCGCCTGGCTGGGAAGCCCGATCCACACCGGCTGTCCGGGGTTTTCGAGCGGGCGTCGAAGCTCCATGGGAGGATCGTCCACGTCATCGTCCGGACCCTCGGGTACATCGCCGATCAATGCTTCGTGTGCTGCGAGGAGGGCTGTTGCCTGGTCCTCCAAAGTCTGCTGCACGTTTTGGTTGTATCTCTCTGCCGCTTCCGGGTCCGCGGGATCCACATACCAGTCCCCTGGCACGTCCCGTGAACGGTACTTCACCGACGCTTGTTCTGCGACGACTGCATCTTCCTGGATACGCAACGCTTGCCCCATGGCGTCCCTCCTGATTTTGCAGCTGCTGCCTGGATGTTTTCCGATTCCCGATCATGTGCCCGGTCATCTGTGCAGCGGCGTTTGATTACTAATTACACGTGTGTAACTACCCGCCAGTCAAGCCGCGCCGGGATAATAATCAAGAATCTGTAGAAAAGTGGGATGCGCCACGCCCAACGTTTTCCACCCCCGCCACAACGCGGGTCAGGGAAATCGGAAGCACCGAATCACTTCAGGTGAACATCAGCGGAACTTCCGCGGAAATCCGCATCTGCGCTACATGATGCACAGGAACCTGATAAATCGCGTGTGCCGCAATTCACAGACCCACGGGACGCCGTCCGCGGGCCGTGACAAGATTGAGCCATGAGCATCCCGGCAGCGAACCTGATGACCACCCTGCGATCCGGCCACGCCACCTCCCCCAGGCTCACGTGGTACGGCCCCGACGCCGAACGCGTGGAACTCTCGGGCCGGGTTTTGGACAACTGGGTAGCCAAGACCAGCAACCTTCTCCAGGACGAACTGGACGCCGAACCCGGCATGGCCGTGCGGCTGGACCTGCCGGCCCACTGGAAGTCGTTCGTATGGGCCTTGGCCGCCTGGCAGCTGGGCATGGAGGTGGTGCTGGACGGTTCGGACGCCCACCTTTTGGTGACCAACGAGCCCGACGGCGGCGCTGGCGCCGGCTTCGATGCGGTGGTTGCCGTACCCCTCGCCGCACTCGCCATGCGTTGGCCCGGTGAGCTGCCTGCCGGCGTCGTGGACTACGCGGCTGAAGTGCGCTCCCACGGGGACGTTTTCATGGCGCACACCGAGGGTTCGGCCGACGATCCCGCAGTGCGCGGCACGTCCCCGTGTGCCCACGAGGCCCTGATGGATGGCTTCGCAGCGGCGCAGGAGCCCGGCGTGCGCCTGCTGGTTCGCGCGGCCGAAGGCTTGGAGCCCGGGCTTGCGGCCGCTTTGGGCGCCTGGAACCAGGACGGTTCAATTGTCCTGGTTCACCCGGATGTGGACGTCACGCAGCACCTGCTGGAGAACGAGCGCGTCAGCCGTTCTTGATGGACGGTACCTCGCCCGTCGGCGGCCCTGCGCTGCCCGACTCGGCAACGCTTGCCTTTGCCTTGTGGTGGACCTCGATGAGCTCGTGGTCGTGGGAGTAGGCGGGCTCCTGGTCGAGCTCCTTGTTGAAGACCAAGAAGCGGTAGGCAAAGAAGCGAACCACGGTGGCTACGAGAATACCCGCCACGCCTGCGGCAAACAGGAGGTTCTTGTCAGTGACTCCCAGACCGTAGTTGGCAATGAACGTAAAACCCGTCGAGATACCAATGCCGATTCCGTTGATGATCACGAACATCACGAACTCCCGCAACACGTTGTCTTGCCTGCGGTGGCGGAAGGTCCAGAAACGGTTGGCAATCCAGGAAAAGATCGTAGCCACGACTGCACCGGCAAATCGCGCCTTGGATGGGCTGTCCGTCATAGGGCCATGCATCAGGTAGTACGTCAGCCCGTTGTCGATGACGAACGCGATACCACCAACAGCCCCGAACTTGGCTACTTCGCGCCAAAAGAGCGAGGCAAGTCCGCGGATGCGATCTGCAAGTGTGGTGATCATGACCCTCCAAGGCCGTTGAAAAGTGGGCCGATGGGCCTCATCCATTTTAGCGCCGAATTCCAAGGGCTGCCCGGGAGTCGGCTGTGAGAACGCCTATACCCCTGTGCGCCGCACCACGTTAAAGGCGGAAAAGTTGGTACGAAAAGCCGCAGAATCAATGATCCCGCCACTGGTTCGGTAGGCTGAACCTTGTGACTTTTCCTGTTATTGGCGTTGTTGGCGGCGGCCAACTCGCACGCATGATGGCCCCGCCCGCTACCGCTTTGGGATTCGAACTCCGCGTTTTGGCTGAAGGTGAGGACGTTTCGGCCGTTGCCGCAGTGGCCACCGCGCCCATTGGAGACTACAAGGACCTCGATGCCCTCCTGGAGTTCGCCAAGGACGTGGACGTCCTCACGTTCGACCACGAGCATGTCCCCACGCAGCACCTCCGCGCGCTCCTGGACGCCGGCGTCAACGTCCAGCCAGGTCCGGATGCACTGGTCAACGCCCAGGACAAGCTGGTCATGCGGGCGGCCATTGACCGCCTTGGCCTGCCCAACCCGGAATGGTCGGCAGTTCACTCGGTGGACGAACTCGTCTCCTTTGGCGACAAGATCGGTTGGCCCGTCGTGCTGAAGACTCCGCGCGGCGGCTACGACGGCAAGGGCGTGCGCATCGTGGACTCCGCAGAGGAAGCCACGGAAACGGCTGACTGGTTCCAGACCATGAGCCCGCTGCTCGCCGAAGCCAAGGTAGACTTCAGCCGCGAACTCTCAGCCTTGGTGGCCCGCACCCCCAGCGGCGAATCGCGCGCCTGGCCTGTGGTTCACACCATCCAGGTGGATGGCGTATGCGACGAAGTCATCGCTCCGGCACAGAACATCTCCCTGGAGGTCGCAGCGGCAGCCGAAGAAGCGGCACTGCGCATTGCCAACGAACTTGGCGTTACCGGAGTCATGGCAGCGGAACTCTTTGAAACCCCGGGCGTGGGTGCCGGATTCCTGATCAACGAACTCGCCATGCGCCCGCACAACACCGGGCACTGGACACAGGACGGCTCCATCACCAGCCAGTTCGAACAGCACCTGAGGGCTGTCCTGGACCTTCCGCTCGGTGCCACCGATGCCCTGGCTCCGGTCACGGTCATGAAGAACTTCCTCGGCGGCGAAAACCAGGACCTGTTCGAGGCCTTCCCCATGGCCCTCGCTTTTGAACCCGCCGCCAAGGTCCACTGCTATGGAAAATCCGTCCGTCCGGGCCGCAAGATCGGGCACGTCAACTTGGTGGGCACCTCTGCTTCCGACGTCGACTCCGTGCGCGAGCGGGCCACAGCCGTAGCCAACACCATCCGCGACGGCCGCCTGCCGGCACAGTCCACCTCCGAGGAGACCGCATGACTTCTGAAAACACCGCTCCCCTTGTTGGACTCGTCATGGGTTCGGACTCCGACTGGCCCGTGATGGAGGCTGCCGCCGACGCCCTGGCTGAATTCGGCATTCCCTTCGAGGCTGATGTGGTCTCCGCCCACCGGATGCCCACCGAAATGATCCGCTATGGCCAGACGGCCCATGAGCGCGGCCTTCGCGTCATCATTGCCGGCGCGGGCGGCGCGGCCCACCTTCCGGGCATGCTCGCCTCGGTCACTCCCCTGCCGGTCATTGGTGTACCGGTTCCCCTGAAGACCCTCGACGGCATGGATTCCCTGCTCTCGATCGTGCAGATGCCCGCCGGCGTTCCCGTGGCGACGGTATCCATCGCAGGTGCACGCAACGCGGGCCTCCTTGCCGTCCGGATGCTGGCCTCCGGCACGGACGAACTCGCCGGCCGCCTCCGCGAAGACCTCCTCACCTTTGCGCAGGAACTCAATGACGTTGCCACCAAGAAGGGCCAGAACCTCCGGCGAAAGGTCGAAGAAGTCTTCGCACCTGCCGGCGATTCCGCACGGAGCACCCGCTAGGAAGGCAGCGGATGACCAGCATGCAAAAGAATACGTTTCAGTCGGGGGCAACGCTGACTGATCCTGTCCGCTATCCGTCCGGGGCCAGCGCCCCGGTACGGACCAAACGCGCCTTCGTGCTGGTCCTGCTCACCCTTTTCATCCCGGGCAGCGCCCAGATTGTCGCGGGCGACCGCAAATTGGGCCGGATCGCCCTCCGCGTCACCTTGGTTGTCTGGGCCTTGCTGCTGCTGACCTTGGTCCTTGCGTTGGTCAACCGCAGTGTCCTGCTGAGCATTGCAACGCATCCCGTGGGCTCGTTGCTGCTCATTGTGGTCCTGGTGGCGTTGGCCCTCGGCTGGGCGTTCCTGTTCATCAACACGCTGCGGATCATCCGCCCCACCTTGCTCGCCCCGGGAATGCGGCCCATCATTGCCGTGGTGCTGGTGGCCGCCACCGTCCTGGCGAGTGGCTCCTTGGGCTACCTCGCGTACGTGTTGAATGTCAGCCGCAACGCGATCGGCAGCATTTTCGACGCCGGTCCGGCCATCGACCCGGTGGACGGCCGCTACAACTTCCTGATGATGGGCGGCGACGCCGGAGATGATCGCACGGGTCGCCGCCCGGACAGCCTCTCGGTGATCAGCGTTGACGCCAAAACCGGTGAAAGCGCCATTATTTCCGTCCCCCGCAACCTCCAGAACGCACAGTTCAGCGAGGGTTCCCCCATGCGGAAGATCTACCCGGACGGCTACAACTGCGGCGATGAGTGCCTCATCAACGCCGTCAACACCGAGGTCACCAACAACTACCAGAACCTCTATCCCGGCGTTGCCGATCCTGGAGCGCAGGCGACTTTGGAGGCCGTGTCCGGAACACTGGGCATCACTGTCCAGGCCTACGTCCTGGTGGACATGGACGGCTTCGCCAAGCTGATCGACGCCATGGGCGGCATCCGCGTCAAGGCAGGTGGTTGGGTACCCATCAGCGGTCCCGTCACCGACGAAGCCAACGGAATCCACGGCATGCCCGACGGCTGGATCCCCGCGGGTGATGTCCACCTCGATGGGTTCCACGCTCTGTGGTATGGCCGCTCGCGCGAATTCGTAGATGACTATGCCCGGATTGCACGCCAGCAATGCGTCCAGCAGGCCATGCTGAAGCAACTCGACCCTGCGACGCTGCTGACCAAGTTCGAGGACATCGCCAACGCAGGCACCAAGGTGGTGGATTCCAACATCTCATCCTCGCAGTTGGGCAGCTTCGTGGACCTGGCACTGAAGTCCAAGGGGCAGCCCGTCCAGCGGCTCACCATAGGACCACCGGACTTCGAGGCCTCGTTCTCCACGGTTCCGGACTTCGACCTTATCCATTCCAGGGTCCAGCAACTGTTGGCCTCGCAGAACAGTCCCAAAGCGGACGACGCCATGGTGCCCGGCACCAAGCCGGGAGCAGGCACCGTTACTGCCGCCGGCGCGGTTCCTGCCCAGCAGTCCAGCGTCCGGCCAGCCGGCCAGCAGCCGTCGCCGTCGTCGTCGGACTTCACGCCGGTGACCACCACGCCCGATGGAACACCCATCACCGAGGAGCTGCTCAACGGGCTCAAAGCGCAAGGCGACGAACAAGGCATCCGTGACCTTGTGGCCACCAACGGCCAGTGCGCCCCGCTGTAGCCACGCAGCCTCCCGCCCACGTTCACGCAACCTAAAGGACTTTCTTTCGTGTACCAGATTGAGAATGTTTTGCGGCCCTATGTTTGGGGTTCGACGACGGCGATCGCGGAGTTGCTGGGCCGGTCCGCCTCGGGCGGCCCGGAAGCAGAGCTGTGGATCGGGGCGCATCCTGATTCCCCCTCGACGGCGGTCCACCCTAACGGTGTAAGGCAGGCGCTGGATGAACTCATTGCCTCGGATCCCGGGCATTTCCTGGGCGAGGAGAGCGTGGCGGAATTCGGTCCGCGGCTGCCTTTCCTGACCAAGCTCCTGGCGGCCGAGCAGCCGTTGTCGCTGCAGGTCCATCCCAGCCTGGAACAAGCGCGGGAGGGTTGGGCGCGGGAGAACGCCGCAGGGCTTGCGGCCGGCTCTGCCGAACGCAACTACAAGGACGACAACCACAAGCCGGAAATGATCTATGCCTTGACCCCGTTCAGGGCGCTGTGTGGATTCCGGCCCGCGGCGCAGTCCCGGAGCATCTTTGAACACCTGGCAACGGTGATGGACTCCGCGGCCATGGACGTACCGGCCATCATCACCGGCGTGATCGAAGACCTCGGCCGGGCAGAGGAATCCGCGGCCCTGAAAGCGGCCTTCACGCGGCTGATCGAAGGCGGACGTGAAGTGTCCGAGGCCGTGGTGGAAGTCGAATCGGTGCTCCGTTCGGGTGCCCCACGCGAACCGCACGAAGAGGCACTGACCGCGATGCTGGGCATCAACGAGGCCTTCCCCGGCGATCCCGGAGTGCTCATTTCGCTGCTCCTGAACCACTTGACCCTCGAGCCCGGCGATGCCGTGTACTTGCCCGCAGGAAACGTGCACGCCTACATCCACGGCCTGGGCGTGGAAGTCATGGCCACCTCGGACAATGTGCTGCGCGGCGGCCTGACGCCCAAGCACGTCGATGTCCCCGAACTGCTGAAAACCGTTCGTTTCGAGGCCCTCGGGGTTCCCCACGTGGTGGCCGAAGGCACCGAGTTCGGCCAGGAACTGTACCGCCCGCCGTTCAAGGAGTTCCAGCTGCAACGCATCGAACTGGGCCCCACGGCCGAGCCCGTGCCCTTGGCGCAAACCGGGCCCGCCGTCGTCGTGGTCGTGTCCGGGTCCGTGGTCCTCGACTCCCCCAAGAGCGATCTCCGCCTGGAACGCGGCGCCGCCGCGTTCATCCCCGAGGTGGAGAATCCCGTGAACGTCCATCCTGTCCAGGGAGCCACCGAAACCAGCGTGGCCTTCGCCGTCACCACGGGACTGTCATCCTGGGCGAAAGGGAACTAAGCATGGACCACTTCCTCCAAACGTCCGCCTGGGCCGATGTGCAACGCTCCCTGGGCCGCCGCGTCCACGAGCAGTCCGGTCCCGGCTGGAGCTTCCTGGCCATCGAGGAAAAGAACCCCGCCGGAAAAGTGATCTATGCGCCCTACGGCCCCGTGGCGGACTCCGTGGAAGCTTTCGACGCCGCTACTGCCGCCTTGATGGCTTTGGCGAAGGAAGAACGCGCCGTGTTCGTCCGCATGGAGCCCGTCTCCGCCGGGTTCTCCGCGTCCGACGCCGGCCCCCTCCTTCGGGCGCGCGGCTTGCAGCCCGCTCCGGCCAACCAGCAACCGGAACTGAGCTGGATCGTGGACCTTGAAGGTGACTTCAAGGACGTCCTGGCGGGCATGAAGCCCACCAACCGGAACCTGTACCGGAACATCCACAAAAAGGGTGTCACTTTCCGGGCGTCACAGGACCCCGCGGACATTTCCGTGCTGCTGCACTTCCTGCACCTCACTGCAGCGCGCAACGGCTTCAAGCCGCAAAGCGACGAGTACCTCACCAGTGTGGCGCAGTCCCTGCTCCCCGCGGGCGCCGGAACCCTCTTCATCGCAGAGCTGGAAGGCGAACCGATCGCGGCGGCCTTTGCGTATGACTCCTCGGATACGCGCGTCTACGCCCACGCCGCCTTGGATGACACCCACCGCAAGCTCAGTGCAGGCATCCCGCTGCTGGTCACCCTCATGGCCGATGCCAAGGACAAAGGCCTCAAGCACGTGGACCTGTGGGGCGTGGCCCCCGAAGACAAGCCGGACCACAAATGGGCAGGCTTCACGGCCTTCAAGAAGTCCTTTGGCGGCCGTGAAGTCTCCTACCCCGGTACGTGGGACCTTCCGGTCAACAAACTCCGCTACGGCGCTTATCAACTGGCACGCAAAGTCCGCGACCGGCTCCGCTGATTCTCTCTTCCCAGCGCGAAGGCCAGGGCCTCGGCACCAACGCCCCCGGAATTAGCGGAAGGCGCCCCATCGCGTCAGCGGCATCAAATCGACGAGGTACGAGGAGATAGCCGCAGAGCGATGGGGCGCCTTTCGCGCCCAGGGCGCGACAAGTCCGGGGTACTACGCCTTGCGCGCGTACGTCTCCCACTTGGATGCGTGGTGCTCGGCGTCGACGAAGCGCACCGTGCCGGACTTGGAACGCATCACGATTGACTGCGTCAGCACGCGGTCCTTCTGGTAGCGCACGCCGCGGAGGAGGTCGCCGTCGGTGATGCCGGTGGCTGCGAAGTAGCAGTTGTCCGAAGTGACAAGGTCATTGGTGGACAGGACGCGGTCAAGGTCGTGGCCGGCGTCGATGGCCTTCTGCTTCTCGTCGTCGGAAGTGGGCCACAGGCGGCCCTGGATCACGCCGCCGAGGGACTTGATGGCACAAGCAGCAACAATGCCTTCCGGCGTGCCGCCGATGCCCATGAGGGCATCCACGCCGGTACCGCTGCGGGCCGCGGCGATGGCACCCGCGACGTCGCCGTCCATGATGAACTTGGTGCGCGCGCCGGCTTCACGGATTTCCTCCACGAGGGGGCGGTGGCGGTCGCGGTCCAGGATCATGACGTTGAGCTGGCTGACCTTGACGCCCTTGGCCTTGGCGATCAGGTGCAGGTTCTGCTTGACCGGAAGGCGGAGGTCCACCATGTCGGCAGCCTCGGGACCGGTGACGAGCTTCTCCATGTAGAACACGGCGGAGGGATCGAACATGGAACCGCGTTCGGCCACGGCCAGGACGGCAAGGGCATTGTTGATGCCCAGGGCAGTCAGACGCGTTCCATCAATGGGGTCTACGGCAACATCGCACTCCGGTCCGGTGCCATCGCCAACCTGTTCGCCGTTGAACAGCATGGGGGCCTCGTCCTTTTCGCCTTCGCCGATGACTACGACGCCGTTGAAGTGGACGGTGTGGAGGAATGAGCGCATGGCGTCGACGGCGGCACCGTCTGCCTTGTTCTTGTCGCCGAAGCCAACCCAGTGGCCGCCGGCAATGGCTGCGGCTTCGGTGACACGGACGAGTTCCAGTGCGAGGTTACGGTCAGGCTCGTCGATTCCGACGGCGAGCGACGGCGAAATCGTGGAAAACTGCTGGGTCATTGGTGCAGGAGACACTTGAACCTCTTCTTCGAGTGACGATTCACGGGACCGGACACGGTTGCACGAGGCCACCTGTGGTCCCTCTCCATTGATCATAGTCGCCGGAGCTCCTACCGGGCGGTTGATGACCACCGCATCCGTTGGGCCTGGTGAGGTTCCCGGTTGTGTGTTCACAGCAGCGATAAGGGACTATGGAAGAGTGAGTGAAACGCAGGACAAGCCCGCGGCCGGCAATGGCCCCAACGCCAATGAGGCCAGCCCCACCAGTAACCCGGACGCCCCGTACAAGCCCGTCATTCCGGCGAAAGCCGCCAAACGGGCCAACGCCTCGGTCATTGGCATGATCATCGCGCTGGTGCTGTGTGTCCTGGCCTTCCTTCCCGTCGTTCTCATGAACCCCGCACCCAAAGGTGAGAACTTCCGACCCGCAGTGGACGTCGCAGGCATCGCCCGGAACGCCACCGATGTGGCGGGATTCACACCCGTCACCCCGGATACCGGCGACACATTCACGCCAAACTATGCCCGGTGGGAAACCGGCACCGCCACTGGCGTCCCCACGTGGGAGGTGGGCTACCTGACGCCCAAGGAGGCGTTCATCGGCTTGATCCAGACGCGGCAGGCCAACCCCACCTGGGTGTTGCAACAGACGGGCAACCTCCCGGTCACGGGAACCCGGAACGCCGGCGGCCAGGACTGGGAACTGCGCGACTCCGGCAAGGACAAGCGCAGCATGACGCTGCAATACAAAGGAACCACCATCATCCTGAGCGGCACCGCAAACCTCGACGAGTTCGCCACCCTGGCGGCCGCCGTCGTAAAGTCCGCGGACCAGGCCCCCGCAGCAGGCTCCACTTCCCCACAACCCGGCGCAACACTTTCGCAGCCTGCCACCCCCGCGCCGTAAAGTAATCAGGTGCCTACTAATCTGACTCCGGCCCTGGCCTGGCAACGCCTCCGCGAGGGTAACGAACGTTTTGTCTCCGGCGAATCCCAGCACCCCAACCAGGATGCTTCCCGCCGCTCCTCCCTCCTCGAGGGACAGAATCCCTTCGCCGTCATTTTTGGCTGCGCCGACTCGCGCCTCGCGGCCGAGATCATCTTCGACCTTGGCCTGGGCGATGCCTTCGTGGTCCGCACGGCCGGCCAGGTGATCGATGACGCGGTCCTCGGTTCCCTGGAGTACAGCATCAGCGAACTCAAGGTTCCCCTGATCGCCATCCTGGGCCACGACAGCTGCGGCGCCGTGACAGCCACCAAGGGAGCCGTGGAAACGGGTGAGATGCCACCGGGGTTCATCCGCGACCTCGTGGAACGCATCACCCCCTCTGTGCTGACCGCCAAGCGCAACGGCCAGGAAGACGTCAACGACATGGTGGTGGAACACGTCAAGCAGACCGCGGATCGCCTCGCGGACAGCTCACGTGTGATTTCCGACGCCATTGAGGACGGCCGCGTGGCCATGATCGGTCTCTCCTACAAGCTCGGTGAGGGCCAAGCGGCCCTTGTTTCCGCCATCGGACAGGTCTAGGACAACGTGCCCCGGCCCCTCGGCCGGGGCACGTAGCACTGCCTTCCGGGTTTTCGGTGGAGCCCGCAATCGCCCTAAGCTAGCCCCATGACTTCCACCACTGAGTTCCGTATTGAACATGACACGATGGGCGAAGTTCGCGTCCCCGTGAACGCCCTGTACCGCGCCCAGACGCAGCGTGCTGTGGAGAACTTCCCCATCTCCGGCAAGACGCTGGAGCGCACGCACATCGAAGCACTTGCACGCGTCAAGAAGGCCGCTGCACTCGCGAACGCCGAACTGGGAGTGCTCGATGAAGAGCTCGCCAAGGCAATCGCTTCCGCAGCGGACGAGGTTGCGGCCGGCAAGTACGACGGCGACTTCCCGATCGACGTTTTCCAGACCGGCTCCGGCACGTCCTCGAACATGAACACCAACGAGGTCATCGCAGAGCTGGCTTCGCGTGCCCTCTCCGCAGCAGGCAGCGACAAGGTGGTCCACCCCAACGACCACGTGAACGCTTCCCAGTCCTCCAACGACGTCTTCCCGACGTCCGTCCACGTTGCAGCCACCTCTGCCCTGATCAACGACCTGATCCCGGCCCTGGAGTACCTGGCCGCGTCCCTGGACCGCAAGGCCGCGGAGTTCAAGGACGTCGTCAAGTCCGGCCGCACCCACCTCATGGACGCCACCCCCGTCACGCTGGGCCAGGAGTTCGGCGGCTACGCCGCGCAGGTCCGCTACGGCATTGAGCGCATCAACGCCGCACTCCCCCGCGTCGCCGAAGTTCCCCTCGGCGGCACCGCGGTGGGCACCGGTATCAACACACCGGCAGGCTTCCCGGAGCGCGTGATCGAACTGCTCGCTGCAGACACCGGCCTGCCGTTGACCGAAGCCCGGGACCACTTCGAGGCCCAGGCCAACCGCGACGGCCTGATCGAAGGCTCCAGCCAGCTCCGCAACATCGCGATCTCCTTCATGAAGATCAACAACGACCTCCGTTGGATGGGTTCCGGCCCCAACACGGGCCTCGGCGAAATTGCCATCCCTGACCTGCAGCCGGGCTCCTCCATCATGCCGGGCAAGGTCAACCCCGTGATTTGCGAAGCCTCCATCATGGTGTGCGCCCAGGTCATCGGCAACGACACCGCCATCGCCTGGTCCGGTACCAACGGTGCCTTCGAGCTCAACGTCGGCATCCCGGTCATGGCCGCCAACCTGCTGGAGTCCATCCGCCTGCTGGCCAACACCAGCCGCGTCATGGCCGACAAGATGATCGACGGCATCACCGCCAATGTCGAGCGCGCCCGCTTCCTGGCCGAGGCTTCCCCGTCCATCGTGACCCCGCTGAACAAGTACATCGGCTACGAGAACGCCGCCAAGATCGCCAAGATCGCCGTCAAGGAAGGCCTGACCATCCGCCAGGCCACCGAGAAGCTCGGCTTCGTCGGCGAGGGCGAGGGCAAGGTTTCCGAGGCCGACCTCGATAAGGCCCTCGACGTCACCACCATGACGTCCCCGGCCCACAAGGCTTAGGCGCACCAACCCGCAAGTACGACGACGGCCGGTACCTTCCGCACGGAAGGTGCCGGCCGTCGTCGTCCCCGGCCCTTTCCGCTACCCGAACCATGTGGGGAACGACACTCCACTTTCTTTTTGCACTATTGAATACTTAGTGCAAAACTTTACTCTGTGAGCAATAGTGCAAATATCGACGGCGGCCTCCGCGAGCGCAAGCGCGCCGCCACGAGGTTAGCGATCACCGCCGTCGCCCGCACCCTGACCGCCGAACGGGGTCTGAACGGCTACACCGTTGAAGAGGTGTGCGAAGCGGCGGGCATTTCGCGGCGTACCTTCTTCAACTACTTCCATTCCAAGGAAGACGCCGTGATCGGGGCCTTCTCCGACGACCTTCCCCAGGATGCGCTGGATGACTTCAACCGCGATCCCGAACGTCGCCCCGACGGCATCTCGGACACCCTGCTGGCAGCCCTCTACCACCTCACCGTGGACATCGTGGAGCGATCAACCATCAGCCGCACCGAGGTCCACCAACTGATCGCCGCCATCAAGGCCGAGCCCCAACTCCTTGGCCGCATGACCTTGGAGGGCGAGGCCCGGGAACTGCAGTTCATGGAACTGATCGCCCACCGCGAAGGCCTCTCTCCCGGGCACCCGGAAATCGTCATGGCATCGGCCGTATTCGGAGCCGTTTCCAAGAAGACCTCCCACCAGTTCTTCTCGGAGGACAACACCCGGCCCTACCGCGAGCTTCTTGACCAGAACCTCGCCGCGGCCCGGAAACTCTTTTCGCAACCGCTGGACACCACCCCCGCACAGACACCGAAGGACCCCGCATGAGTACACTCTCGAAGGCAGCCGAGCCGCTGCTCTTGACCCAGAAGAGGATCTGGATCATCTTCTCTGCCCTGATAGCGGGCATGCTGTTGTCCAGCCTGGACCAAACGATCGTCTCCACGGCCATGCCCACCATCGTAGGCAAGCTCGGCGGCGTGGAACACCAGGCCTGGATCACCACGGCCTACCTCCTGGCCACCACGATCGTCATGCCGATCTACGGCAAGTTCGGTGACATCCTTGGCCGGCGGAACCTGTTCCTCGTCGCCATCGCCCTGTTCACCCTGGCTTCGGTCGGTTGTGCCTTCGCTACGGAGTTCTGGGGCTTCGTGGTGTTCCGGGCCATCCAGGGCCTGGGCGGCGGTGGCCTCATGATCCTGTCGCAGGCCATCATCGCGGACATTGTGCCGGCCAAGGAACGCGGAAAGTACATGGGTCCGCTGGGCGCCATCTTCGGCCTCTCCGCCGTTGCCGGTCCACTGCTGGGTGGATTCTTCGTGGACCACCTGACCTGGGAATGGGCTTTCTACATCAACATCCCCATCGGCATCGCCGCCTTTATCACGGCCTGGTTCACCCTGACCCTGCCGAACAAGAAGGCCGAAAAGAAGATCGACATCCTTGGTGTCGTCTTCCTTTCCGCTGCCACCACCTGCCTCATCTTTTTCACCGACTTTGGTGGCAAGAAGGACGAAGGCTGGGATTCACCGTTGACGTGGGCTTTTGGCGCCGGCATGGTCCTGGCCGCATTCGCCTTCGTCATGGCTGAACGCCGCGCCGAGGATCCCATCATTCCGCTGAGTCTGTTCCGCAACCCGATCTTCATCAACGCCACGGCCATCGGCTTCACGCTGGGCCTGGGCATGTTTGCTGCAATCGCCTTCGTGCCGACGTTCCTGCAGATGTCCTCCGGAACCTCAGCGGCCGAGTCCGGCCTGCTCATGCTCCCCATGATGGTGGGCCTCATGTGCACGTCCATCTTCTCCGGCATCAGGATTTCCAAGACGGGCAAGTACAAGCTCTACCCCATCCTGGGCGCGGCCTTGACCATCCTTGCCATGCTCTGGTTGACCACCCTGACCGCCGAGACGCCCATCTGGATGATTTGCGTACAACTGTTCATTTTCGGCGCCGGGCTGGGCTTGATCATGCAGGTCATTGTCCTGGTGGTCCAGAACTCGGTCCCTGCGGACCAGATCGGTACCGCAACCAGCACCAACAATTACTTCCGCGAAGTAGGTGCGTCCTTGGGCGTAGCGGTCTTTGGCTCGATCTTCACCAACCGCCTCGCTGAGTCCTTGACCAAGGCCTTCACCGGCGCCGGAGCTTCATCCGAGCAGGCCTCGCAGTCCACCAGCACCCTGGATCCGCAGGCCCTGGCGCAGCTGCCGGAACAGCTTCGGGACGCGATCGTGAACGCCTACGCCGACTCCCTGGCACCTGTGTTCTGGTACCTCGTGCCGTTCATCGCCATCGCCCTGATCCTGGCCATCACCCTGAAGCAGATCCCGCTCTCGGACACGGCCGGCATGGTTGCCCGCGGTGAGGCGATCGGCGGCGCCGAGGCCGAGGAACTCGAAGCCGCCCGCCGCTGATCTGCTACTCCGTCTGGTACGCCACGGGGCCTTCGGGCTCCGTGGCGAGCCGTATGGCCTGCAGGTGTCCGTGGCTCATTTCGGGGAGATCGTCCAGGTGGAACCACTGGACATCCAGCGACTCGTCGTCGTTGACCCGGGCCTCACCGGAGACATACTTGCAGCGGAACGTGATATCGAGGAAATCGCATTCGTCGCCGTTCGGAAAGGTCACCGGACCTACCACTCCGACCCCGATGATCCGTTCGGTCTCGGCTACCACGGCTGTTTCCTCGAAGATTTCCCGGACCAGACCCGGGGCCGGGTGCTCCCCCGGGTCCAGGATCCCCGTAATCGGTGTCCAGTGTCCGTTATCCGATCGTTGGCACAGGAGCACCCTGCCTTCGTCATCCAACACGATGCCCCGGACTGCAGGCAGCCACAACGGGTCATTCCCGATTTTTTCCCGCAGCTTCAGCACAAACTCAGGTGCACCCATGCAGCCAGCTTACGGCGTCATGCAGGCAGGACAACCATGGCTGCGGCAGCCCCTGCCAGCATGAACGGTCCAAAGGGAATCGCCGAGGCGAGGCTGCCCCTCCTGGTCACGATGATGACCAGCCCCCACAGCCCGCCCAGGAGGAACGCCAGGAAGGTTCCCGCGAATACGTGGCCCCAGCCAAGGTAGCCCAAGTACAAACCCAACACCCCGGCCAGCTTCACGTCCCCGAATCCCATGCCTGGCGGATAGACGAGCCGGAGCAGGAAATAGAGGACCCACAGGGCAGCAGCACCGGCAAGCACCCCGAGCCCCGGAATTCCGGCCAGCGCGCCGTCCATGCGTGACCCGGAGAGCAGGGCCGCAGCCAGGAGCAGGATCCCGGCCACCCCGTACGACGGGAAGACGATGCGGTTGGGCAGCAAATGGCTTCGAACGTCGATCACCGTGAGCCGCACCGCCATGACCACGAAATAAAGGGACGCCAACAGCACCAGCCAGAAGGCAAAAGGGGCGGCGTCCCAGAGGTCGGCGAGTCGTCGGATCACCCTCGGATGCTACCCCGGATTATCTCCGGGCCCGGCGTGAACCTCTGGGTACACTGTGGATATGGGGCGCTACAGTACAGATGGACCCGGCCTGCCGCCGGGATTTGGACCCTCAAACGGGCATTCAGGGGATCATTCCGACTTGTCCTCCACGTTCCGGAACCTGTGCCGTTCATCGCCCTGGAAGTGGACCAGCCTTCGGTTCGAATACCTTGAGCGGCCGGGGACGGGCGCCAACATCGTGCGGGCCTGGCTCAGGCGTCCGGGAGCTCTCCGCTTGGAGGCTCCCGATGGCCAACTGCTCTACAGCACCACGGGGATCAACGACTCCAGGGATGAGTTCTATGTCAGCGCCACGCGCCGCTCGTGGCTGCTTCCGCCGCATCTGGTGACACCTGTTTACGACGACGGCGGCCTGGTTCGGCGCCGTCCGGAAGCCGCCTACGGTGAGCCTTCCTTCGGAAACGGCCGGCTCGCCGCCGCCCTGGACCCCGTGGAACTTGCCGGCAACGCGCCCGTACCCCTGGAATTCCCGGACACCAACCCGGTGTCCTTCGATGAACCCCGCGAGGTGGACCACGAGGGGCGCCTGGCACTGGAGGCAGTAATCACCCGGGGCCGGACCTACAAGCCTTCGGATCCCGCCGAACCGTTGGCGCACCCGGGACGGACGCTGGTCCGTGTAGACGCTGCCACAGGAGTCTGCGTCGCCAGCCAATCGCTGGATGGCGAATCCTCCGGCAAGGGCCATTGGCTCAAGATCCTGGCCGTGGACGAGTACATGCTGGATGACCTTTTCCTCGCCGAGTCCATGAACTTGACCGATGTCCGGCGCCACATCTCCTGGGACATCGGCCCGGCGGCCTGACGCTGCGCGGCCCTGCAGGAAGCCGCGTGACATCGAGCCCCGCTCCAGCCACGCTAGACTGCGGCGATGACCTCGCTGGCAGACATCTGGCCCCCTTTCGGACTGACCCTCACCACGCCCCGCTTGCAGTTGCGCCCCCTTCTCGACGCCGACATCCCGGCCGCCGTCTCTGCCGCCCGCTCCGGCGTCCACGAACCTGGAAAGAGTCCTTTCAGCACGCCGTGGGCCGAACTCCCGGACGACGAACTGGCTCCCAAGATGGCCCAGTGGTACTGGCGATGCCGGGCGGGATTCACCCCGGACGAGTGGACCCTCCTCCTGGGCGTTTGGCAGGACGGTGAACTGTTGGGCGTCCAGGACCTCGCTGCCAAGAACTTCGCGGTCCTCAAGACGGTCAGCACGGGTTCATGGCTCAAGCAAGCGGCGCAAGGCCGCGGCGTCGGCAAGGAGATGCGCGCCGCCGTCGTCAGTTACGCCTTCGATTACCTGAAGGCAGAAGTGGCCGAATCCGAAGCCGCAACGTGGAACCAACAATCCCTGGGCGTCTCCACCAGCCTCGGTTACCAGCCCAACGGCCTGACCCGCGACGCTTGGGGCACCAAGGTGGAAGACGTCCAAAAAGTCCGCCTCACCCCAGAGACCTTCAAACGCCCCGACTGGACCCTCCACGTCCAAGGCCACGAAGGACTTTCCACCTACCTCGGTCTCTGACCGGCGCCGACGGCACTAGCGCGACAGCGGGCTCCCGGAAAGGAGCGCATCGCGACGCATCGGCCCCCTAAGGTCGCCCAGCGACCGAAGGGGGCCTTATGCGTTGTGTCTAAGCGACGGCGGGAGGCCGCTGACGCGCGGACCCAACCGATGGACGGCGAAAGTGCGGGGCCGGCCGGAACCCGGCCACACAGGAGGCCGCCGGCCGCGCGGTGGTAACCACCGCGCGGCCGGCGGCACTCTAGATTTCTGCCCCTTCAAGCAGCTCCGTCACAAGGGCTGCGATCGGCGACCGCTCAGACCGGGTCAGCGTGATGTGGCCGAACAGCGGGTGTCCCTTGAGGGTTTCGACGACGGCTGCCACGCCGTCGTGCCGGCCCACGCGGAGGTTGTCACGCTGGGCGACGTCGTGGGTGAGGACAATCTTGGAGTTCTGCCCGATGCGGCTCATGACCGTCAGCAGGACATTCTTCTCCAGTGACTGTGCTTCGTCCACGATGACGAAGGCGTCGTGAAGGGAGCGTCCGCGGATGTGCGTGAGCGGCAGGACCTCCAGCATTCCGCGGTCCATGACTTCTTCCACTACTTCCTGGCTGACCAACGCACCGAGGGTATCGAACACCGCTTGCGCCCACGGGTTCATTTTCTCGGATTCGGAGCCGGGCAGGTAGCCGAGCTCCTGTCCACCTACTGCGTACAGGGGACGGAAGACCACTACCTTGCGGTGCTCGCGGCGTTCGAGGACGGCTTCGAGGCCCGCGCAGAGGGCTAGGGCGGACTTACCGGTGCCCGCACGCCCGCCAATGGAAACGATGCCCACGGACGGGTCCATGAGAAGGTCGATGGCGAGCCGCTGTTCTGCCGAGCGGCCGTGGAGGCCGAAGACATCCCGGTCTCCCTTGACCAACCGGACCTGCTTGTCCGAACCCACCCGGCCCAGCGCCGAGCCGCGGTTGGAGAGGACCACCAGGCCGGTATTCACGGGAAGTTCGGCCGCGGCCGGGATGAAGACCGGTTCGTGGCCGTAAAGGGTGCTGACTTCCTGTTCGCTGGCTTCGATTTCTGCAAGACCGGTCCAGCCGGAGTCCTTGACCAGCTCGTTCCGGTACTCATCGGCATGCAAGCCCATGGCCGAAGCCTTGACGCGCATGGGAAGGTCCTTGGAGACCACGGTGACGTTGTGGCCCTCGTTGGCAAGGTTCTTCGCGACGGCCAGGATCCGGCTGTCGTTGTCGCCGCCGCGGAAGCCCGCTGGGAGTACGTCCGGCGAAATGTGGTTCATTTCCACCCTGAGCAGGCCACCATCGTTTCCCAAAGGAATGGGGTGGTCCAGGCCGCCATGCTCAATCCGCAGGTCGTCCAGCAGCCGCAAGGCTTTCCGGGCAAAATAGCCCAGTTCCGGATCGTGGCGTTTGCCCTCAAGTTCGCTGATGACCACGATCGGGACAATGACCTCGTGCTCGGCGAAGCGCAGCAGTGCGTGCGGATCGGAGAGCAGGACGGAGGTATCTATGACGTAGCTGTGGCCTGTGGGAGCCGCGGTTTTCTTTGTCCCTTTGGTGGCGCGCTTGGCGCGAGAGGTAGCTGCACTTTCCCCGTCGGAAACCATTGCGGGCAGTTGCTCTGAAATAGCCACATCGACTCCAGCCCCGGGCGTTCGCCCGGCCTTATGGTGAAGCGGCTCGGCCGGAAGGCCGGGCGTGGCCTCCCCTGTAACTGGTGCGATGATCCGCTCCATCTACTGGCCTCCCCGATCAGCGGGCGGTTTTGCCTGCTGATGGGTTTAACGTAATCCCCGCCACAGGAAATTCCTCTTTGTGGCGTCGGCAAGTCGTTTCTCCACGAGTGAATTCGGTATTAACGGAAGTTCACCCAGCGGCGGTTGCAAAGAGCATGAGGAATCAGGCGCCTCAGGAACCGAAGCGGCGTTGGCGTCCCGCATAATCGCGGAGTGCCCTCAGGAAGTCGACCTTGCGGAAAGCCGGCCACAGGGCCTCGCAGAAGTAGAACTCGCTGTAGGCGCTCTGCCACATCAGGAAGCCGGAGAGCCGCTGTTCACCGGAGGTGCGGATGACGAGGTCGGGATCGGGCTGGCCCCTGGTGTAGAGGAAACGTGAAATGTCGTCCACCGAGAGTTCATCTGCAACCTCGGACATGTTACGGCCCTTGGCAGCGGCGTCCTGGAGGAGTTCCCGGACGGCATCAACGATTTCCCGTCGCCCACCGTAGCCCACGGCCACGTTGACGTGGATCTTCTCGTGGACCGGCGTCCGGGCAGTGAGCTTGTTGAGCCGCTCGGCAAGGTAGTCGGGAAGGAGTTCCGGCGCCCCCATGGCATGGACTGAAATATCCTCGTTCTCATCCAGGCGGTCCATGGTGTTGGCAATGATGCCCATCAGCAGGTCCAGCTCCTCGCCGGAGCGGCTCATGTTGTCCGTGGAGAGCATGTACAGGGTCACTACTTTGACGCCCAGCTCCTGGCACCATCCCAGGAACTCGTGGATCTTGTCCGCTCCCGCTTGGTGCCCTTCGCTGGTGGGTGCGTTGAACTGGCGCGCCCACCGGCGGTTGCCGTCCACCATGACGCCGACGTGGCGCGGAATCTTCTGGTGGTCGAGCGATCTGAGGAGCCTGCGTTCGTAGAAGCCGTAGAGGAAACCGGGCAGCTCCACCGGACTCTCACCTGACTTCCTTGCTCTGATCAATCGAACGACGCGCACATCCAAGGCTACCTGCCCGAGCTGGCAGGCTGGTGCAGCAGGTGCCCAGGAACAGGGCGAAGCACTATTACCCGCAAGTAACTTACCGGACCGTAGGTTACCCTTTAACAATGGCTGACACGCTCAACATCAAGCCCTTGTGGCGCGGCTGGATCCACGCGGTGGCAACGCCGTTTGCGCTTGCGGCCGGGATTGTCCTGGTAGCTCTTGCGCCCACCGCGGACCGCAAGGTCACCTCGGCCATTTATGCCCTGACGGGAGTCATGTTGTTCGGGGTCAGCGCTGTGTACCACCGCGGTAACTGGAATGACAGGGTCCGGATAGTGCTCAAGCGGCTGGACCACACCAACATCATGCTGGTCATCGCGGGCAGCTACACGCCCCTCGCCTGGTCACTGCTGGACAGGCCCGCGGCGGTCACGCTGCTGTGGACCATTTGGTCCGCAGCCATAGCCGGCGTGCTCTTCAGGGTGCTCTGGACCCACGCACCGCGGTGGCTGTACGTGCCCATCTATGTTGCCCTCGGCTGCGGTGCGCTGTTCTACCTGCCGCAGTTCTTCGCCGCCAACGCGGCCTCCGCCGTGCTCATCTGCGTTGGCGGCGCCCTCTACATCGCCGGAGCCGTGTTCTACGGAATCAAGAAACCAAATTTCAGCGCGAAGCACTTCGGTTTCCATGAACTGTTCCACGCCTTCACGGTGTTCGCTTTTGCGGCTCACTTCGTGGCGATCATGATCGCCGTCCTAAGCTAGGGCCCCGCGGCTCAGTCGCCGGAAACCATCGCGGCCAGCCTGGCCTCCACCTCGGCCACTGTCCCCACGGGCCTTTCACACACCATCCCGCGGCACAAGTACACCTGCGCCGAACCGTCAGCGCCGCCTGAGCGGTGCCGCAGCAACGGAACGTCGACGGCGGCTGCCGTGGACCCGCCGTCGTCCGCGGTTTGCACGGCGACCACCAGACCCGGGCTGGCCGAAGCCAGCAACGCTAGGTGGAGTTCGCGCCGCGACGGCGTGTCCGGACCGGCGACGGCGGCCTCCACCGGCCCGGCAAGGGCGGCCTGCGCCGTGGCCAGGAGCCAGCCAGCCACCCGGGGCGCGCGGCTGGCGATCGGCGGAAGCAAGCCCAGGATATTGCCGGCCATGAGGCGGTGATCGTGGGATCCCGAGTAGGCCGAGTAGGTCAGCAACGCACCGGCGAACGCGGCGGCACCACTGGGCGTGGCGTTGTCGAACGGATCCAGCGCGGCATGCTGCCCCTGGGCATTGAAGACCTGGGCAGATTCACCGGCCGAGTCTGCGAGCCGGCCGTTTGCCACAAAGCGTTCGCTGGCGGCCAGGACCAGGCTTTCGCCCAGGCCGTACCAGCGTTTCTTGCCTGTCACGGCGTAGAGCGCAAAGAAGCCGTCCGCGCAGAAGGCGTAGTCCTCCAGGAGTCCACCGATCCCTCTCGGCGCGGCATCGTGCGAGACGCGTGTCAGCAGGCTTTCGCCGGAATTCCAATGGACACATTCAAGGTAGCCGGCGATGCTCTCAGCAGCCGTGACCAGTCCCGGCCGTTCCAGGACGGCTCCGGCTTCTGCCAGGGCTGCTACCGCCAAGCCGTTCCATCCGGCCACCACCTTGTTGTCCCGTGCGGGCTGGTTGCGCTTGTTCCTCGCGGCCAGAAGCGCCGGGCGCACGCGTTCCCACGTCCTGGATTCGGTGCCGGTCAGCAGCTTCCCGGGATGCAGAGGCGAGCCGAGGGCGGAAACGGTGCCCGCACTACCTACGTTCATGATCCGCGCAACGGCCTCGGCATCGCCTGTGCCCAGCACCTCCTGCAGCGAGTCAGGCGTCCAGAGATAGGCCGCCCCCTCGTGATGGACGCCGTCCACCACGGTATCCGCGTCGAGGGAAGATGCCAGGGCGCCCCCTTCCACGGCAAGGGCAGACACCATCCAGTCGGCGCAGTCCGACGCAACGGCAGCGGCTTCCTCAACAGGGAACACGGCATTTCCGCCCAGCCTGATCCAGTGCGTATAGGCACGCAGGAGCTGGGCGTTGTCGTAGAGCATTTTTTCGAAGTGGGGAACGGACCAGTCCGCCGTCACCGAGTACCTGGCGAATCCGCCGTCGAGCTGGTCCCGCAAGGCGGAGCGTGCCATGCCTGCCAGGGTCCGACCGGCCATGTCCCGCGCTGCTTCGGCCGTTTCGGAGGGTGCCGCCGCGTGCCGGATCAAGAATTCCACGACGGCCGACGGCGGGAACTTGGGGGCGGTGCCAAAGCCACCGGCGGCCATGTCCTCGGACCGTGCCAACAGGCCGACGGCATCGGACAGCAACCCGGCATCAAGAACTTCGGGCGGCCCATCAAGCCGTACCGCGGCGGACATCTGGGCGTTGGCCATGTTCGACGCCAAACCGCGGGCGTTCTGCTCAACGGCTTCGCGCCGCTCCGCCCAGGCTTCGTGGACTGCTTCAAGGACGTTGAGGAAGGAGGGCCTGCCGGGCAAGGGTGTGGGCGGGAAATAAGTGCCGGCATGGAAGGCGAGCCCAACCGGAGTGAGGAAGACGGACATGGGCCAGCCGCCCTCGCCGCTGATGGCCTGGGTGGCTGCCATGTACACCGAATCGACGTCCGGGCGCTCTTCGCGGTCCACCTTGACGGGAACGAAGTGTGCGTTCAAGTAGTCGGCCGTGGCCTGGTCCTCGAAGGACTCATGGGCCATGACGTGGCACCAGTGGCATGCCGCGTAGCCGATCGAGAGGAAGACCGGAACGTCGCGTTCCGCCGCAAAGGCAAAGGCTTCATCGCCGAAAGGCCGCCAGAACACCGGATTGCCGGCATGCTGGCGCAAGTAGGCGCTCGGCTCCAAGCCCAAGGTATTGGACGCCCCGGGCCACGTGTTTTCCTGCGGGTCAGCGCGGCCCGGGAGCGGCATCGCCGTTCTCATCCGTCGGAGCGTCAGCCGATCCTGACTCGGCGGCCAGTCGCGCTTCCTCCACCTGTGCGCGGTACCGGACGCGGCGGATGCGCCGGACCATGTCCACAATAAGGAAAGTGGTAAGGATCACGATGAAGGCGGTCAGGACAAAGCCCCACGTACCCGGCGTCACCTGGTCCTCGGACAGGCCCGGACGCAGCGTGCCGGTGGGGTCGGGCGACGGGCTGACGGTCAGGGCGAGGATCAAGTGGTGCACGTTCAAACCTTCTATGGGAGCTGATGCATGCCGGTCCAGCGGGCTGGGATCTGGTTGGCCCCGGGAGACTTCTACGAGCGATAGAAACCCGGGCCTTCTCTATCTTATCCCTGCGAAGAGGTCCTTTTCCGGCAGCTCGGACGTGACCTTGGACTGGACCAGCGTGTAGTCCTCCCACGGCCATGCGGTGCGCTGCAGGTCCGGAGAAACGGCGAAGAAGAAACCCACCGGGTCGATCTGGGTCCGGTGCGCCCTGAGGGCATCGTCCCTCGCCTCGAAGAAGTCGCCGCAATCAATCTGCGTGGTGGTCTGGTGTGCCGGCACAGGCGGCGTGTGGCCCTCGGCGTCCGCTTCGAGCCAGGCTGCAAGCCGCTCGGCGTACGGTGACTGCAAACCGGCTTCTTCCAGCGCGAAATGCAGTGCACGGAAACGTTCGGGACTGAAGGCGCGGTCGTAGTACAGCTTGCTGGGCGCCCACGGTTCGCCGATGCCCGGATACCGCCCGGGGTCTCCGGCTGCCTCGAACGCTTCCACGGCCACTTTGTGCGCCATGATGTGGTCCGGGTGCGGATAGCCGCCATTTTCGTCGTAGCTGATGATCACGTGCGGCTTGAAGTCGCGCACCAAACGTACCAGTGGCGCAGCGGCTCGTTCCAAGGGCTGCAGGGCGAAGCAACCCGCGGGCAGCGCAGGCAGCGGATCACCCTCCGGAAGGCCCGAATCCACGAATCCCAACCACCTCTGCTGGATGCCGAGGACTGCCGCGGCGTTCGCCATCTCCAACCTGCGTGCACCCGCCATGTCCCGCTTGGGGTGCGGAGCATCCTCCATGGCAGGGTTCTGGATGTCTCCTCGCGATCCATCGGTGCACGTGGCCACCATGACCTCAACTCCGGCCGCGGCATACATCGCCATGGTTGCCGCACCCTTGCTGGACTCATCATCCGGATGGGCATGGACGGCAAGCAGGCGAAGCTGCTCTGTCTCGGTGGACGCAGTCACGGGACGGCTCCTCTTTCATGGATGGTGCAAATTAGGGACTGCCGGGATCCGCACTAAACTGGATGGGTGACTTCAGAGGACGCATCGGCCACCAAACTTCCGGCAGACAACAGCCTAGCCAATCGCTACGGTGGCCAAAAGCGCGGATTGACCCGGAAGTCCAAGAGGAACATCATCATCGGAGCCCTCGTGGTGGGCATCGGTTTTGCCGCCTACGTCGCCACCGGCTCCGCCACGGCTCCCGTCACCTTCAAGGACATCGGCTACAGCACCGTGGATGACACCCAGGCCGAGGTGGATTACCAGGTCACCAAGTCCCCCACAGCCACAGCGAAATGCGCCATCAAGGCCATGGACTCCAAGTTCGCCGTCGTGGGGTGGAAAGTGGTGGAGATCGGACCGAATGATCCCCAACAGGACGCCGACGGCGGGCGGACAACCGCCCAGCGGACGGTCCTCATCACCGAATCCGCGGCTGTGTCCGGCGTGGTTGACAATTGCTGGATCACCGACAGCGGCAAATAACAATCATGTGACGCAGCACTCAACCGGTTTGGGTTCATCCAAAGGATTTACTACAATGGATAGAACCTTCACCCCCGTTTAGTTGGTTACTGAGTTTCACGAGTGGCCACCTCGGCGGGGTCTTTTGTTTTGTCAGATCAAGAGGAGAAATCCGTGTCTACCACCAACAGCGCCACAGCAGCTTGGCTTACCCAGGAAGCTTTCGACCGCTTGAAGGCTGAGCTGGACCACCTTTCCGGCGCCGGCCGGGCGGATATCGTCCAGAAGATCGAAGCCGCGCGCCAGGAAGGCGACCTCAAGGAAAACGGCGGCTACCACGCAGCCAAGGAGGAGCAGGGCAAGATCGAGGCCCGCATCCGCCAGCTCACCGTGCTCCTGCGCGATGCCCAGGTTGGCGAAGCCCCCGCCGACGACGGAATTGTTGAGCCCGGCATGCTGGTGGTTGCCAGGATCGCCGGAGACGAGGAGAAGTTCCTCCTCGGCTCCCGTGAGATCGCCGGCGACTCGGACATCGACGTCTTCTCCGAAAAGTCCCCGCTCGGTGCTGCGATCATCGGCCACAAGGAGGGCGACAAGCTCAGCTACACCGCCCCCAACGGCAAGGAAATCTCCGTGGAGATCGTTTCCGCCAAGCCGTACGCAGGCTAACGCTTATTGGAAGACGAACGCCGGCCCCTCCGTTTCGCGGAAGGGCCGGCGTTTTTTCATCCCCGCCTCACCCAACTGCGTCGCATTAGTGCGCGTTTTGAACCCTCAAAACGCGCACAACTGCGACCTAGTTGGGTCAGGGGGTGGTGGCTGTGGATTTGGGGCGCAGGAGGATCGCCGCGACGATGCCGCCGATCGCGCCGCCCAGGTGGGCCTGCCACGAAACGTACCCCATCACGGTGGGCAGCACGCCGAACAAGATGCTGCCATAGGCCATGAAGAGCACCACTGACAACAGGATCTGCCACCAACTGCGGTTGAAGAATCCCCGGACCAGCAGGAAGGCAAAGAATCCAAACACCAGTCCGGAGGCGCCAACGGTGACTCCTCCCCCGCCGATGAGCCAGACGGTCAGGCCGGACCCCAGCCAACTGAACGCAAGTGCCGTGATGAACACCCTCAGCCCCGCCAGGAACACCAGGAAGCCGAAGATCAGCAGCGGCAGCGTATTGGAAAGCAAGTGGTTGAGGTTGGCATGCAGCAGCGGGAAGGTCAGGATATCCAGGACACCGTCGAGAGATCGCGATCGCAAGCCAAACGTGCGGTTGAGCCCATGCGACATGAGCGTATTCAGGAACTCAATGACGTAGAGCAGCACCACGAAGCCGCCCATGAAGAGCAACCCTCCCTTGGCCCTTCCCGCCAGCGAATCGCGGGCCTCGGCCTTTGAACCATCGGGCGTTTCGAGCACCATGCCGGCCTCCTGTCAGTGCACCACGATCGGTTGGAAGCCCTCGGCGCGGAGCGCGCCCAGCACTTGTTCCCCGTGTTCGTGGCCCTTGGTTTCCAGGTTGATGGTGATCGAAACGTCGCCCATGCTGATGGAGCCGCCCAGGCGCGTGTGGTCCAGCCCGGTGACGTTGGCGTCGTTTTCCGCGATGATGCGGGCGATCGTTGCCAGGGAACCGGGCCGGTCGTCCAGCATCATCCGGACGGTCATGAACCGCCCGGCTGCGGAGAGACCGCGCTGGATGACCTTCAGCATGAGCATCGGATCGATGTTGCCGCCGGAGAGCACGACGGCGGTGTTCCCCGGGTTTTCGATCTTGCCGTCCATCAGTGCGGCTACTCCCACCGCGCCGGCCGGTTCCACCACCATCTTGGCCCGCTCCAGCAGGAAGATCAGCGCCCGTGCCAGCGAGTCTTCGCTGACAGTTACGACGTCGTCCACCAGTTCGCGGATGATGCTGAACGGGAGCTGTCCCGGCCGGCCTACGGCGATACCGTCTGCCATGGTGGAAACCTTCTTGAGGGGTACCAGGGCGTCGGCAGCCAACGACGGCGGGTAGGCGGCAGCGTTTTCGGCCTGGACGCCGATGACACGGATGTCGCGGCCCAGCTCCTTGGCTTTGGCCTTGATGGCCACCGCCACCCCGGCCAGCAGGCCGCCACCGCCGACGCCCATGAGGATGGTGTCCACGTGCGGGATCTGGTCCAGGATTTCCAGCCCGATGGTTCCCTGCCCTGCCACTACATCCACGTTGTCGAAGGGGTGAACGAAGACTGCACCGGTCTCGTTTGCGTAGCGCTGCGCCTCGGCCAGGGCTTCATCCACGTTGTGGCCGTGAAGCACCACCTCCGCGCCGTGGCTCCGGGTGGCGGCGAGCTTCGGAAGGGCCACGCCGAGCGGCATGTAAATGCGGGCGTTGATGCCCAGGCTCTTCGCGGCGACTGCTACGCCTTGGGCGTGGTTACCGGCGGAGGCCGCTACGACGCCACGCTTCTTTTCGTCCTCGGAGAGGCGGGCCATGCGGACGTAGGCACCGCGGACCTTGAACGAACCGGCGCGCTGCAGGTTCTCGCATTTGAAGAAGACGTTGCCGCCAACGAGGGTGCCAAGTGCCCGTGAGGACTCCACCGGAGTCTTCGTAATAATGCCCTCGAGCAGCTCCTGCGCCTTGAGGACATCGTCCAGCGTGACGGGCAGGGTTTCGAGGGTATTCACTGGCTATTCTCCTTTGTTGGTGTCGGCGTCAGAAGGCTCCGTGGGGACGCTTCCTGAAACCTTGGCCTTGCTGTCGGAACTGGCGCCGCCTCGGGTATGACCGGCGGGAAGGGCGACGTCCTTGAAATTGGAGTCGCCGTCAGGCCCCGGTGAACCTTCGGCGGTGGCGGCCTCAGCCGCTCCCAGTCCCCCATCATGTTCCCACGTCCGCCCGGCAATGTAGCGAACGGCCGTATTTGCTACGGCGAGGATTGGAACGGCAAAGAGTGCTCCCGGGATGCCTGCGAGGTAGGAACCGGCCGCCACAGTGAGGATGACGGCGACCGGATGCAGCGCTACGGCCTTGCCCATGACCAGTGGCTGCAGGATGTGGCTCTCGAGTTGCTGGACCAACAGCACGATCGCCAGCATGATCAAGGCGTTGACCGGTCCATTGGCTACCAGGGCCAGCAGGACGGCGATGGCACCGGTCACCAGCGCACCCACCACGGGGATGAACGAGCCGATGAACACCAGTACAGCCAAGGGCAATGCCAGGGGAACCTGGATGATTGCAGCTCCGACGCCGATGCCCACGGCATCCACGAAAGCGACGAACATCTGGATCCGCACGTAATTGACCATGGAGGTCCACCCGCGGCGGCCGGCCCCATCCGTGGCCCGCCGGGCTTTCTTGGGGAGCAGCCGGACCAGGAAGGCCCAGATCCGGCTCCCCTCCAGCAGGAAGAAGATCAGGATGAAGAGTGCCAGCACCAGTCCGGCCGCGAAATGGCCTGCCGTGCTGCCGAAGGAGAGCGCTCCGCTCAGGATGCTGCTGCTGTTGTTTTGCAGGGCGTTTGCTGCGTCGGCGATGTACTTGTCGATCTGGTCCGCGGTCAGGTGCAGTGGACCGTCGGCAAGCCAGGTCTGGACCTGCTGGATGCCGGTAAGCGCCTCCTGCCACAGCTCCCCGAAGCCGGCTGCCAACTGGCGTCCCACCAGGGCCAAGGCCCCTGCGATCACCCCAATAAAGGCCAGCACCGTGATGGCCACAGCAAGCCCGTTGGGCACCTTCAGGTTGCGCAGCCAAACCACCACGGGGTAGAGCAGGCCTGCCAGCAGGGCAGCAACCATGACCGGGATGATGAGGAAGCTGACCTTGCCCAGCAGCCAGACGAGGATGCCGATCATCACCAGAATGAGGCCGGCACGCCAGGACCATGCGGCCGCTATGCGCACACCGTACGGTATATCCTCGGCAATTTGGCGGTCTGAACGGGTTTTGGCGTCCGGTGTTGGCGTCATGAACCCATACTTCCGCAGCCCGGGCCGTATGGGAAACCGGCACTACCCGCAAACCGGCTAAAGCGAAGCGCTGATACCCCAGGTCATGGCGAAGGATCCACCGGGCGCCAGCCAACGCAGGCCGTCTCCGCTGTTAAAAGCGTTGGCCGGACCCGTCATGGGTTCCAGCGCCACGGCTTTGCTCCGGCCCGGGAACGTGTCGGTCACGAACACGTGGACATACTGGCAGTTCCGGTCCTGCACCAGGCTCACGCTGCGCCCATCCGGTGCGCTCAGCGTGTGGCGGGCAGCGCCGCCGTCGTACGCCAAATCGGTGAAGGCGACGTCTATGTCCAAGCTGCCCACGGAGCGGCCCCCGGACAGGTCGAAATCGCCTTCCACGGGGGCGGTGCTCCGTGGAATCAACCGCTCGTCGGCAACCAGCCGGGTTCCCGCCTTGACACTCAACGTCAGGTCTTCCGGAGCAACGTCACCGAGGCGCAGGTAAGGATGGGCCCCGAGAACGAAGGGTGCCTGGGCATCCGAATCGTTCACCAGGGTTTGCTCGACGTGCAGGTCCTGGTTGGCATCGAGTTCGTAGCGGACCCGGTGGCGGACCAGGAACGGGTAGCCGTGCTGCGGAAAGACCGTGGCCTCCAAGGTCACGGAAAACTCGGATTCATCCACCAGCGCGTACCCGGCGTTCCTCAGCAGGCCGTGGCTGGCATTGTTGCGGGACACCTCCGTGACGTCGAGTTGCTGCTTCTTGCCCTCGAGGCGCCATACGCCGTCTTCCACGCGGTTGGCCCACGGCGCCAGGGTGATTCCCGTGGCACCGGGAGGAATATCGGCGTCCCCGTAGCTTTCGGTCAACTGGACTCCGCTGCGCGAGTACAAGCGGAGGCCGGCAGCCAGTTCCGTGACAATTGCGAGCGCATCGCCGCGGCGCAACTCGAATTGGCGGCCTGTGGCAAAGCGGCGCGCCTCGGACCGGGGTTCTGCATCTGGAGTGGGGGAAGAGTCAGGCATGGGAATACCGTACTGCACCCCGATACTTGATTGGATTCGAACAATGTTAACTTTTGTTAGAAACTATGCGTTTTTGATTGCTTATGGAATGATGGGTTCATGAGTCGCATCACCCTTACCCGCCTCGCCGACAGCCGCGAGCTGATCTACTTCGACGACCCCGGGACTCCCGAACGGACACCTGGGTCCCTGGTGGACCACCGGGACCTTCCGGCCCGCGGGGAACCCGGCGAGGTGCGGTACGACGCTTTGTCCGGAGAGTGGGTTGCGGTGGCTGCCCACCGCCAGAGCCGCACCCACCTCCCGCCGGCTGAGCAGTGCCCCATTTGCCCCACCACAGCCGCCAACCCGTCGGAGATACCTGCTCCTGACTACGACGTGGTGGTCTTCGAGAACCGCTTCCCCTCGTTGGGTCCTGCGCTGGGCGATATTCCACAAGCCCCTGCCAGCGGAGGCCACGGCATCAAGGGAGCCGCGTTCGGCCGTTGCGAGGTAGTGGCCTTCACCCCGCAGCACACGGGCTCGTTCGCCGGACTTGGCGAGACCAGGGCACGCACGGTCATCGAAGCATGGGCCCAGCGCACTGAAGCCTTGAGCGCCCTGCCCGGCATCAAGCAGGTGTTTCCTTTCGAGAACCGCGGCGCAGACATTGGAGTGACGCTGCACCACCCGCACGGCCAGATTTACGCCTACCCCTACGTCACTCCGCGCGCCGCCAGCCTGGGCGCTGTTGCCCGGAAGTATTACGACGACGTCGACGCGAAGGAAACGCTCGCGGCGTCGTTGCTCAGGGCCGAACGGGAAGACGGAAGCCGCATGGTGCTGGAAGCACGCCACTTCAGCGCCTACGTTCCCTTCGCTGCCCGCTGGCCCCTGGAGATCCACCTGGTTCCACACCGGCACGTTCCCGATCTTGCGGCCCTGACCGGGGAGGAACGGGACGAACTGGCACACGTGTACCTGGACCTGCTCAAGCGCCTGGACGCCCTGTATCCAACGCCCATGCCCTACATCTCGGCCTGGCATCAAGCTCCCCTGGATTCTTCGCTGCGTCCCGCCGGCCAGTTGCACCTGCAGCTCACCTCACCCCGGCGCGCCGCGGATAAGCTGAAGTACCTGGCCGGCTCGGAGGCGGCGATGGGTGCGTTCATCAACGACACCACTCCGGAGGCCGTGGCAGAACGCCTGCGCAGCGTCGCCGGCGCCCCCTCCGTCAAGACCCTGGAAGGCTCCCCCGCATGACCACCACCACAGACACCAGCGCCCTGGCCGAACGCTTCCAAGAGACGTTCGGAACAGCCCCCGACGGCGTGTGGCAGGCACCGGGTCGGGTGAACCTCATCGGCGAGCACACCGATTACAACGAAGGCTTCGTCCTGCCGTTCGCGATCGACAAGACCGCCAAAGTTGCCCTCAGGCTCCGCAACGACGCCACCGTTCGCCTGCTCTCCACCTTCGGCGGCCACGGACTGGTGGAAACGTCGCTGGAGGGCCTGGAACCCGGCTCAGGCCAAGGGTGGTCCCGCTACCCCTTGGGCGTGGCCTGGGTCCTGAAGGAACGCGGAATCACAGTGCCTGGCTTCGACCTCCTGCTGGATTCCGACGTGCCCCTGGGCGCCGGACTGTCCTCCTCGCACGCCATTGAGTGCGCAGTGATCACGGCCCTGAACGAACTCACGGACGCTGGTCTCAATGCTGAAGAACTGGTCCTGGAAACGCAAAGGGCCGAGAACATCTTTGTTGGCGCCCCTACGGGGATCATGGACCAATCGGCTTCCCTCCGCGGCGCCAAGGGCCACGCTGTGTTCCTTGACTGCCGTGACCAGCACGTGGACCTGGTCCCCTTCGATGCAGAATCCGCAGGACTGGTGCTGCTGGTCATCGACACCAAAGTCTCGCACTCCCACGCCGACGGCGGGTATGCCTCGCGCCGGGCGTCCTGCGAGTTGGGCGCAGAGGTCCTGGGCGTCACCGCCCTGCGCGATGTTGGCGTGGAAGACCTCGAAGAAGCCTCCGGCGTCCTGGACGAAACCACGCTGCGCCGCGTCCGCCACGTGGTGACGGAAAACGACCGTGTGCTGCAAACCGTAGAGCTGCTGGGCAGCCACGGCCCTGCCAGCATCGGCCTCCTGCTCGATGCCAGCCATGCTTCGATGCGGGATGATTTCGAGATTTCCTGCCCGGAACTGGATCTGGCCGTCGAGGCGGCCAAGACTCACGGCGCCATCGGTGCCCGGATGACAGGCGGTGGCTTCGGCGGCTCGGCGATCGCCCTCACTCCGGTGCGCCAGGAGCAGCAGGTGCGGGACGCCGTCGTACGTGCTTTTGCCCAGGCCGGCTTCACTGAACCGGACATCTTCACCGTCACTCCGGCGGCGGGAGCGCTTCGCTTGGCGTGAAAGGCCGGGCCTGGCCCCGGTTTGCGTACCGATACCGGGCGTAAGCTGGGGCCATGACCGAGGCCGTCATTGTTTCCACTGCCAGAAGTCCAATCGGCCGGGCCTTCAAAGGCTCCCTCAAGGACGAACGACCCGACGATCTTGCCGCAGCCATGGTGCAGGCCGCTTTGGCCAAAATCCCGGGTTTTGACGCCGCTGCCCTCCATGTGGGCGGCTTGGACGACATCCTGCTTGGCTGTGCCGAACCCAGCGGTGAGGCCGGCTCCAACATGGCCAGGGTGGTAGCCGTCCTGGCCGGCCTGGACAGCGTGCCCGCAGCCACCGTCAACCGGTTCTGCGCCTCGAGCCTGCAAACCTTGCGCATGGCCTTCCACGCCATCAAGGCCGGCGAGGCGCACGCAGTGGTGGCCGCCGGCGTCGAAAGTGTTTCCCGATACCAGAACTGGCAGGGTGCCGGTGAAACAGACGCCGCCAACCACAACCCCCGCTTTGATGCCGCTGCCCAACGGACGGCAGCGCGTGCGGCGTCCAACATTCCCTGGACCGACCCACGGCTGGGCGGCAGGCTTCCGGATATCTACATCGCCATGGGACAGACCGCGGAAAACGTGGCCACCACCTACGGGATCACCCGGGCCGAGCAGGACGAATGGGGCGTGCTGAGCCAAAACCGGGCAGAAGAGGCCATTGCCTCGGGCTTCTACGCGCGGGAAATCACCCCGTACACACGCAAGGACGGCTCAGTGGTCAGTGCCGATGACTCCCCACGTGCCGGCGTCACGTTGGACGGGGTTTCTGCGCTACAGCCTGTCTTCCGGGCCGAGGGAACCGTCACCGCAGGCAATGCCTGTCCGCTCAACGACGGTGCTGCGGCACTGGTAGTCATGAGCGACGTGCGTGCGCGCCAACTGGGCCTTGAGCCAGTGGCCCGGGTGGTCTCCACCGGCGTCAGCGCCCTCTCACCCGAGCTCATGGGAATGGGCCCGGTCGAGTCCACTCGGCGCGCACTGTCCCAGGCCGGGCTCACCATCGATGACATGGACCTGGTGGAAATCAACGAGGCCTTTGCCGTTCAGGTGATCGCGAGCGCCAGGGAACTGGGCATCAACCCGGAGAAGCTGAACGTCCACGGCGGTGCCATCGCCGTGGGCCACCCCTTCGGCATGACGGGAGCACGCATGACCACCACCCTGCTCAACGGGCTCAAGGAACGCGACGGGACACTGGGGCTGGCCACCCTGTGCGTGGGCGGCGGCCAAGGAATGGCCGTGGTTTTCGAACGCCTGGGCTGACTGCTTTAAAGGGAAAATGCCCCCGATATCTCCGGGGGCATCTTCCGCATGGCTCGCTTGGTCGTCTTTAGTCGTCGCCGCGCAATATGGCGAGGAGGCGGATGATTTCAACGTAGAGCCAAACCAGGGTGACTGTCAGGCCGAAAGCGGCAACCCAGGAATAGCGTTCCGGAGCGCCGGCGCGGACGCCTTCCTCGATGCTGGTGAAGTCCATGATCAAGGAGAAGGCAGCGA
Organism: Paenarthrobacter sp. NPDC089714; assembly: GCF_044748905.1. Classification (NCBI taxonomy): domain Bacteria; kingdom Bacillati; phylum Actinomycetota; class Actinomycetes; order Micrococcales; family Micrococcaceae; genus Paenarthrobacter; species Paenarthrobacter sp. NPDC089714. The sequence continues at coordinate 48,458 of NZ_JBIVGX010000002.1, read as the reverse complement.
GGCCGATCGCGAGGATGCCGATGAAAACGCCCAGCGGGATGCCGGCAATGGTGATGCTGGTGCGCAGGCCGAAGGGCTCCTGCACGGCACCGGTCCACATCATCACCAGGTTGATCAGCGCGAACACTGCGTAACCGATGGTGGCAATCATGAAGAAGCGGATCATCTTGGGCGTGGCACGGACCTTGCCGCTCTTGAAGAGCAGGAGCGTGACGCCGAAGACTGCCAGGGTACCGATGACTGCCTGGAGGCCGACGCCGGGGAACATTCCGTCAAGGATGCGGGTAAGGCCACCAAGGAACAGGCCTTCAAGTCCTGCGTACGCAAGGATCAGCGCAGGTGAGGGCTGCTTCTTGAAGGTGTTCACGAGGGCGAGCACGAAGCCACCCAACGCGCCCACGATCATGAGCGTTGTAGCCAACGTCGGGGCGACAAACAAGGTGACGCCAGCGCCCAGGACCAGGACGACGAGGCACATGACGGTCTTCATGATGACGTCGTCGTACGTCATGCGGCCGGTATCGGCCGGACCTGCGGCAGGCTGGTTGTACATCTGCTGCAGTTGTTCGTTGGTCATGCTCTGCTGCTGGGCAGACCATGCTGCCTGGCCATCCATGACCTGGCTGGGGGCACGTCCGGGTACCTGGTTAAACTGCTGGCCGTAGGGGTTGCCATACGGATTTTGCGGTACAGACGGTGCCTGTTTGGCTCCACGGAAATTCTTTCCGTTGAAGATCGGGTTTCCGCCAAGTGCCATTGCGGGTGTCCTCCTGAAAAAGGGCTGAGTGATAATTCACGGTACCAATTACCACGCACGCGCGGCAGGGAAAGTTCCCTTGTTCATCCAGAAGAAACCCAACCGTGACACGGCGCTGGAAGAGTGGAGGGCAGTTGCCTCCTGCGTCACTTTTGTTACCTGATCGCGACCTTTGGACCCCTTGGCCCTGCATTTTTTGGCCGCACTGAGCGGTAACATAGCCACAGCATGGGTGACTTGGGTCACATTTTGAGACGCAGGCGGGAAATGTGCCAAGCCCCGTGTCCGTTCGCACCGGTTGCAATGGCGCAGCCGGGACCACCCCCACTGTGGAGGTTTCCATTTTGAGAAGCACACTGCGCGACCCGTCCATCAGACGGTCCAAGGGACTACGGAGAGCAATGGGGGCGTTCTTCGCGGCCCTCATCGCCACTCTGTTGATCGCCGCTCCCGCGGCGGAGGCAACCACCCCCTCGCCTTCGCCATCAGCCACCAATTTCCAGAACAGCATCAGCGGATTCCTCCGCGACGACGCCCGGGCGCCCATAGCCGGCGTCAAGATCAAAGCCTCAGGAAACGGATTCGAAGGCGAGGCGACCTCCGGCACCAATGGTGCATGGAACATCGGAGTCCCGGTCCAAGGCACCTACAAGATCGAACTCGATACCTCCACCCTGCCGGACGGCATCAAACTGGCCGACGGCCAGGAAAATCCCCGCAATGTCACGTTCAGCCAAACGTCCAACCTGTCCGTGATCTTCGCCTTCGGCAAAGGCATCGTGGTCCAGCAACAGGACTTCGGCCAAAATCTCCTCAACCGCCTGGTTGCAGGCCTCAGCTTCGGCCTCCTGCTGGCCCTGGCGTCCGTTGGTTTGTCGCTCATTTTCGGAACCACGGGCCTGACCAACTTTGCCCATGGCGAGATGGTCACGCTCGGCGCCGTCTTGGTGTTCCTCTTCAATGGATTCGGGTTCCCGTTCTGGCTCGCGATACTGCTGGCCCTGGTGTGCGGCGGCCTCTTCGGCTACGCCCAGGATGCCGGCCTTTGGCGTCCGCTGCGCCGCCGCGGCACCGGCCTGGTTCCCATGATGATCGTCAGCATCGGCTTGGCCCTGGCCATCCGCTATGTGATCCAGTTCTACTTCGGTGGAGCCACCCAGCAACTGCCAGGCGCGCAGAGCGCAGAAATCCAACTCGGCCCCATTTCCATCTCGCCCAACAACTTGTGGTCCCTGGTGATCAGTGCCGTCGTCATCGCCCTGATCGGCATCGTTTTGCTCAAAACGCGCCTGGGCAAAGCCACCCGTGCAGTGGCGGACAACCCAGCCCTCGCGGCAGCCTCGGGCATCGACGTGGACTCGGTGATCCGCATCGTCTGGATCGTCGGCGGCGTGCTTGCCTCCCTCGGTGGCATCCTGTGGGCCTACTACCGTCCCGGAGTCACGTTCGATATGGGTTCGCAGATCCTGCTCCTCATCTTCGCCGGCGTGACGCTAGGTGGCCTGGGGACCGTCTTCGGTGCGCTGATCGGTTCGATCGTCGTTGGCATCTTTGTGGAACTGACCACCGTGTTCGGGCTGCCGGCCGACCTGAAGTACGTCGGCGCTTTGTTCATCATGATTGTTGTCCTTCTGTTCCGACCGCAGGGCATCCTCGGCCGGCGTGAGCGTGTGGGTTAGGAGCGGGCCATGGATTTCGGATTTATCTTCTCCAGCGCCGCCGGTGAGTTGTTCAGTCCAACGACGGCGGCCTACGCCCTTGCCGCCTTGGGCCTCGCCGTCCACTTCGGCTACTCCGGCCTGCTGAACTTCGGCCAGGCCGGCTTCATGGCCGTGGGAGCCTACGGCTTCGCGATCTCGACGCTGACCTTCAAAACGCCGTTCTTCATCGGCCTGCTCATCGCCGTCTTGTGTTCGGTAATCTTCGCCTTCATCCTCGGCATTCCCACCCTTCGGCTTCGAGCGGACTACCTGGCCATCGTCACCATCGCCGCGGCTGAAATCGTGCGGTATGTCGTGACCACCAACCAACTGACGAGCGTTACGGGTTCGGCCAACGGACTCGCCGCCTTCGAAGGTGGCTTCTACTCCATGAACCCCTTCCCCGAGGGGTCCTACATGGGCATGAACAACAGGGACTTCTTCATCCGCGTGGTTGGGTGGGGACTGGTCATCGTCTGCTGCCTCCTGGTGTGGCTGCTCATGCGCAGCCCGTGGGGACGCGTCCTGAAGGGTATCCGCGAAGACGAGAACGCGGTGCGTTCCCTCGGCAAGAACGTCTATTCCTACAAGATGCAGGCCCTGGTGATCGGCGGTGTACTCGGCGCCCTCGCCGGCATGATCTTCACGCTCCCCCGCGGCGCAGTCCAACCGTCCAACTATGGCACCGAGCTGACGTTCTTCCTCTGGACCTGCCTCCTCCTGGGCGGCATGGCCACCGTTTTGGGACCCGTCATCGGTGCCATGATCTTCTGGGTGGTGCTGTCCCTGACCCAGAGCCTGCTGTACGGGCTCATCGAATCCGGAGCAGTCACCTGGCTTACCACGGTCCAAGCCGGCCAGCTGCGCTACATCCTGGTGGGCGTGGCCCTGATGCTCCTGATGATCTTCCGCCCGCAAGGCGTCTTCGGCAATAAGAAGGAGCTTGCATTCGCATGAGTGAAAGCAACGGTCAGCCGACCGAAAACATCGATTACATGACAGACTCGCGGCCCATCGCCGTCGGGGAGAATACCCCCGGCTGCAAGAAGCGCGATCCCATCGTGGTGGCAGAGAACGTGACCCGCTCGTTTGGCGGCATCAACGCCGTGGACGTCGAGTACCTCGAAATCCCCCGCCACAAGATCACCGCTTTGATCGGGCCCAACGGCGCCGGCAAAACCACACTCTTCAACCTGCTCACGGGATTCGACACTCCGAACTCCGGCAAGTGGCAGTTCGAAGGCAACAGCCTCGCCGGGGTCTCCTCCTACAAAGTGGCCCGCATGGGCATGGTCCGTACCTTCCAGCTCACCAAGGTGATGGGCAAGCTGACCGTCATGGAGAACATGCGCCTCGGTGCCTCCGACCAGCCCGGCGAGCGCCTGTCCAAGGCCCTCTTCAAGGGGATCTGGGGTGGCAGGGAAAAGGAGATCACCGCCCAGGCCAACGTCCTGCTGGAGAAGTTCAAGCTCGATGCCAAGAAGGACGACTACGCGGCTTCTCTGTCCGGTGGCCAGCGGAAGCTGCTGGAAATGGCACGCTCCCTCATGGTCCGCCCCAAGCTGGTGATGCTCGACGAGCCCATGGCCGGCGTCAACCCGGCCCTGACCCAGTCCCTGCTGGACCACATCAAGAACCTCAAGGCCGAAGGGATGACCGTCCTCTTCGTCGAGCACGACATGAACATGGTCCGGCACATTGCCGATTGGGTGGTGGTCATGGCCGAAGGAAAGGTTGTAGCCGAGGGTCCTCCGGGCGAAGTCATGAAGAACCCCGCCGTGATCGACGCCTATCTGGGCGCCCACCACGACGTGGACCTGGGCGACGCCCAGGGCATCCGGGAGCTGGAAGCCGAACTCGTCGCCGACGAGGAGTCGGTGGTCGGCACCGAAGACGCCGGCATGCTGTCCACCGAAACAACCGCAACCGGCGTGACCGAAACCAAGCAGGAGGACGAGAAATGAGCGCCACCAGCGCAATGCCCGCCCCCGCAGGCAATCCCACGGAAGACGCCGTCGTCAAAGTCACCGACCTCGTGGCCGGGTACCTGCCGGGCGTCAACATCCTCAACGGCTGCAGCATCGAGGCCCGCAAGGGTGAGCTGATCGGCATCATTGGCCCCAACGGCGCCGGCAAGTCCACGCTCCTGAAGGCCATGTTCGGTTTGGTGAAGGTCCACTCGGGCACCGTGGTGGTGCGTGGCCAGGACCTCACGGGGCTGAAGGCCAACAAGCTTGTCACCCAGGGCGTTGGCTTCGTCCCCCAGACCAACAACGTCTTTGCCACGCTGACCATCGAGGAAAACCTCCAGATGGGCCTGTTCCAGCGGCCCAAGGTCTTCGCCGAGCGCTTCGACTTTGTCACAGGACTCTTCCCTGAGCTCGGCAAGAGGCGTGCACAGCGGGCGGGCTCTCTGTCCGGCGGCGAACGCCAAATGGTAGCCATGGGGCGGGCGCTCATGATGGATCCCGCAGTGCTGCTTCTCGACGAGCCCTCGGCAGGCCTTTCCCCCGTCAAGCAGGACGAGACGTTCCTCCGTGTCCACGAGATCAACCGCGCCGGTGTTTCGGTGATCATGGTTGAACAGAACGCCCGGCGCTGCCTGCAGATCTGCGACCGCGGATACGTGTTGGACCAAGGCCGCGACGCCTACACCGGCACGGGCCGCGAACTCATGAAGGATCCCAAGGTCATCCAGCTCTACCTGGGCACCCTGGCCGACGAGGTCTAGGAGCTCGCCAACACCACGTGGTCCCCGGTTCAGGCAACTGACCCGGGGACACGCTTTGCCCCTGGCGGCGCCCGCTCTGCGCCCCATGCCCCGCGAATAGAACGCAGGGCAGGCCCCACAACGGGCATCTGCCTCGGGGGTGCGGACCGTCACGACCTACTTTGCGGACGCACAGTCCCTTAGGGGCCCGGAAACCCGGCGTGTCCGCCTGGGCGAGGCCCAAAGTGGGTGGTGACCGCCCGCTCCTCTCCCATGAACGCAGACGCACGACGTCGGCACTCACGCGCGCGCCGTCGTCGAACCTCCCGCTCTTGATGGCGGGGCACACCCGGCGGCTCGCGTGCCGTCACGACCTGCTTTGGGGACGTTGAGACGCGACACGCCGGGATGGGGATGCCCAATGGAGGGATGCACCTTCAAAGTGGGTCGTGGCCGCACACGAGCCGCGCTGCGGAGCCCGCCGTGCGCCCCAAACTCCGCCCACAGCCCGCAGAGCAGGCCTCACAACACCAAAGAAAGAGGCCCTTTCCGCGTGGATGGGGCCGTGCCCTCGTTAATCCAGGGCATGGTTTCGGACCAGCAACCTTTCGACCATGGCGATCCCCTGCTGCTCAAACGATCCGTCTCCTACGCGGTGGGCCCAAACGACTGTTCCAACGGCTTGGTCCACGTTTTCGAGTGTCCACAATCGTCGATCGAGATCCGTTGCAACAACCCTTCCGTACCCTTCGTGGAAGGCCGGCGCGAGTTCGGGGTGCGTCAGGAACTGTTGATGACTCAGCCGAACCAGGTCATGGACCCATGGGCGAAGGTCCGCGCGGCCAAAGTCGATGACTTTCACCTGCCCGCAGTCATGCAACCAGTTCCGAGGCTGGTAGTCGCCGTGGGTTGTTACCAGCTCCACAGGCGAAAGTTCGACGGCGGCCACCACCTCGGACAGGCGCCGCACCGTGTCTTCGGGAAGCAGTCCCCCGGCCTTTTCCAGCACAGAATTGGTCCTGGCACGCAGCGACCGCATGTAGCTTGCCGACGTCCCGGCGGGGCGATGGAGTCGCGCCAAGAGTTCTCCCGCCTGGCGATATGTATCGGGGGTGACTTCCGCAATGCTGCCGGCAACCAGTGCACCAGGGAGGTATCTCGTAACCAGAAGGCCAGCCTCGGGAGCCGCGTGGGCCAACGTGGGAACAAGTCCTTCGAGGGCCGGCATTCCCCGCGAATAGGCGGCGATTTCACGGCGGATATGGTGGCTTGTCTGACTGGCCTTGACGATATATTGGCAGCCATCCGGGGTTTCCACACGGAGCACCGTGGTGTCCTGCAAGGGCCAGGAATGGTCTGTGACCACAGTGAAGCTACCCAACCACGAGACAAGCAGGCCGTGTTGTCTTTCGCTGATCCCATCAGTCACCCCACCAGCATGCCACCCGGCGGCCCGTGTACCGTCACGACCTGCTTTGCGGCCGCTGAGGCTCGACACGCCGAGATAGGGATGCCCAAGTGCTGGCGGTGCCCGCAATGTGGGTCGTGGCCGCACACGAGCCGCGCTGCGGAGGCCGCCCTGCGCCCCAAACTCCGCCCACAGCCCGCAGTGCAGGCCCCGCAACACGGGCTTCGGGAGATCCGGACGCAGAACAGGTCCCCTTCCTGCTGGAAGGGGACCTGTTCGGGTGAGTGGAAAGAGTGTGGCTTACAGCTTGCCGAACTCTTCGCGAACCGGCTTGTAGGTGTTGTCATCCTGGTACTCGTAGATACCGATGTACGCCTCGGTGGGGTCACCGGCGTCGGAGAACGTTACGGGGCCGGACTGGCCGTCGTAGTCGATGTCCTTGCCTTCGCGGAGGAGCGTCACACAGGCCGCGAAGCTGGTGCACTTCTCGCCGCCTTCGGAGACTTCCTTCAGCTTGGCCGCGATGTCCGTGCCCTTGGTGCTCTTGGCGGCCTCAGCTGCCAGGGCGATCAGGTTCACGGCGTCGTAGGACTCGCCTGCGTAGCTGTAATCCTTCAGTGCGGGATCGATGGCCAGGAGCTTCTGCTTGAAGGCATCCTTGGCGAACGTACCGGGAATGGTTCCCTGTGCGCCCTTGAGGGTGCCGGGCTGGAAGTCCTTGCTGTAATCGGAAGTATTGCCGTCAACCATGAAAAGCTGCGTCGGCTTGATGCCCTTGCCGGTGATCAGCGGGACGATGCTCTTGGCCTGGTCGAACGTGATCAGTGCGATGGCGTCCGGCTTGGCGGCAAGAACTTTGTCCACCTGGCTGCTGAACTGCGAGTCACCTTCGTTGAAGAGTTCCTCGGCAACAACCTTGCCGCCTGCTGCCTCGAAGGCTTCCTTCACGTTCTTCTGCAGGCCGGTGCCGTAAGCGTCGTTAAGCACGATCATGCCAACGGTCTGGGCGCCACACGTGGCCATGTAGTTGCCGAGCACCTTGCCCTGGAGGACGTCCGAGGGTGCAGTACGCCAATACAGGCCCTTGTCGTCCCAGGTGGTGAAGTCGGGCGACGTGTTCGCAGGCGAGAACTGGATAACCCCGGCACCCGTGATCTGGTTGATGACCGTCTTGGAAACGCCGGACGAAGCCGCACCGATGATGGCGCTGACACCCTGGCCGAGCAAGGCCGTGGTGGACTGCGTTGCGATGTCCGTCTTGGTGTCACCGGAGTCGCGGTGGATCACGGAAACGGGAGCACCCAGGACGCCACCGGCGTCGTTGACTTCCTTGATGCCAAGGTTGACGCCGGCAATTTCAGGTGGGCCGAGGAACGCCAGCGACCCCGTTGTCGGCAGGAGCGAACCAAGCTTCAGTGGCGTGGACGTGGTGGTGGTCGAAGGAGGCACGGGTCCCGTGTTGGTAGCGGCCTGGCTGTTGCCGGCCCCCGCACCTGCACTGGGAGCCGGGCAGGATATCCCTGCCGAGGCTGCGGAACTGGAACCGGAGCCGGTCTGGCTCGGCGTGGAAGACCCGCCACAGGCCGTGGCGAGAAGAGCGACCCCAATGCCAAGCGCGGTTAGCTTGGCGGCCCTGGGCGCCGCTTGGGAAAGATCAAACATGCGTAATCTCCTCGATCGAAAGGTGCGAACTGCCTTTGATGCGATTGCTCAGGTATTCCTGATTACTGCTCAAACTAGTGCAATTGATCCGTGAAGATAAGTGATTCAGGTCACATCCCTATAACACTCGTTGCCTGTGGGGAATCTACGAGCCAACTGGGAAAATCCTCTGAGAGGCACACGAAAAAAGGAAGGGGAGGATATTCCTCCCCTTCCCTGCAGTGCCCCAGGTGGGACTCGAACCCACAACACGCAGATTTTAAGTCTGATGCCTCTGCCAATTGGGCTACTGGGGCGCCCGGACCATGGTATCCCAGCTAGAGACGATCGAACGGCGCCGCATAGCGGAAGGTGCCCGTGACGCCGTCGGGCCACCCCGGCAGCCGAAGAAGCTGGAAATGGTCTCCCCAGGCGGGAACCGGCGGTTCGACGCCCAACGAGGCCGCCGGTACATAGCCGAACCGCGGATAGTAGGCCGGACTGCCCAGGAGCGCGATCCCCGGGATCCCGGCGGCAGCCGCGCGAACCGCGGTTTCGCGCATGAGAGCCGCGCCTATCCCCCGGCGCTGCAGGGTTGGAGCTACACCGATCGGGCCGAGGCCTACCAACTCCAGGCCGCCCGCCGAGCCTCGGGTACTGATCACATGCCCCACAATGTCACCGCCGATCTCGGCCACGATGCTGAGATCAGGAACGTACTCTTCGCAGTCGAACAATTCGCGGAGCAGGCCGACCTCCACCGGCACCCCTTCAACCGGCTCGCCCGTCACCGGCGAGACCGAGAACGCCTGCGCGGTCAGCGCCAGGATGGCCGGCCGGTCCTCGGGCTGCTCACTCCGCAGCACAATGCCGCGGCCAAGCAAGTGAAGGACCTCCATGGCCCTGCCCGCATCGGTGGCAGGCACCAGCAAGTGGTCATGGTGGAAACCGGCCAGGACATTGCAGCTGATCCCCGCATGCGTCAGGGCGGCGCTGACCGCGGCCGTCAAGCCCACGGCTTCAAGCGCCGAATGGATCTGGAGGGTAATCCAGGCCGCCACGAAATCGTAGCTGAGCCCCAATCTCTCAGCCTCAGCGCGGCCAAGGACCACCGTCAGGCCCTCGGCCTCGCGGACGGCGGCCTCCACGTCACCCTCCAGGGGTCTTCCGTGCGGCCAAAGAGCGTAGACATAGTCTCCGTCCCGCATCACGGGGTGCATGGAACCAAGAAGTGTTTGGAGGTCGGTTTCGCCAGCCATGGGAACAGTCTAGGGGCGGCGTCCCGGTTAAATGCGCGACGGCGGCCACTCCCCTGGGGGAGCAGCCGCCGTCGGGCGTGGTACTACTTGGCGTCAGCCGTGACCGGGGTCTTTTCCTCGGCGGGCTTTTCAGCAGCCGGGGCCGGTGCGGGAGCAGCAGCAGGCTTGGGAGCCGGGGTCGCTGCGGCCACGAAAGCACCGCGCGGGTTGTCCAGGTCGATCAGCTGGGTGGTATCGCGGCCTGCGAAGAAGGACAGGATCCAACCGAAGATCACGCGGAACTTGCGCTCAACCGTGGGCATGGCCATGCCGTGGTAGCCACGGTGTGCCAGCCAGGCGAGACCGCCCTTGAGGCCGATGCGGCCCAGGAGGTTGATGTTGGCAACGCCCTTCCACTCGCCGAAGCCGGCTACAGCACCAAGGTTCTTGTGCTTGTAGTCGTGGAGCGGCTTGTCCCAGCGGGAAGCCCAGAGGTTCTTGGCGAGCTTCTTGGCCTGGCGAAGCGCGTGCTGTGCGTTCGGCACGCAGGTGCCGTCCGGCAGGCCCTTGCCCGTGAGGTCCGGAACAGCGGCGATGTCACCGGCAGCCCAGGCGTTCTCGATGATGCCTTCGTCGCCCGCGATGCGCAGGTCCGGGAGAACGCGGACGCGGCCACGCGGTTCCAGCGGGAAGTCGGTGGAGCGGATCATCGGGTTGGCCTGCACGCCGGCAGCCCAGACCAGGGTGTCGGCTTCAACTTCACCTGCGGAGGTCTTGTCCGGCAGGTTGATGAGCTTGAGGTTGCCCTCGGCGCTGTCCAGGGAGGTGTTGAGGAGAACCTCGATGCCACGGCTGCGGAGGTGCTCCACAACCCACTCGGCCTGGGGTGCGGTGACCTCGGGCATGATGCGGCCCATGGCCTCGACCAGGATGAAGCGGACTTCTTCCTGGCGGACGCGCGGGTTGTTGCTGACGGCAGCGCGGGCGAGGTCTTCCATTTCGGTGAGGCACTCGATGCCGGCAAAACCGCCACCGACAACCACGAAGGTGAGGGCCTTGGCACGCTCTGCGGGATCGGTCATGGTGGACGCTGCTTCGATGCGCTCCAGGACCTTGTTGCGCAGTGCAACAGCTTCCTCGATGGTCTTCAGGCCGATGCCCTTGTCCGCGAGGCCCTTGATGGGGAACGTACGGGTAATGGCGCCCGCGGCGATCACGACGTCGAAGTACGGGATCTCGAACGGCTCGCCGCCGTCGGAGGGAGCCACCACCGCAGTGCGGTTGGCGTGGTCGATGCCGGTGACGCGGCCCTGGATGAGCTCAGTCTGCTTCAGGTGCTGGCGGTGCGAGACCACAGCGTGGCGGGCCTCGATGTTGCCACCGGCCACCTCGGGGAGGAACGGCTGGTAAGTCATGTAGGGCAGTGGATCCACGACGGTGACGATGCCACCTGCGTTCGCGATCTTCTTCTGCAGTTTGAGGGCTACGTACAGGCCGACGTAGCCGCCGCCGACGACAAGAACGCGCGGACGGTCAATGAGCTCTGGGGTGGTTGCCATGAATCCAGAGTACAGCACTTTGTGAAAATCTTCACTAGCTACTTCTTCGCGGGTGGATCCACCACTTCCACGGCCCCCGTTTCGGCCTCTTCCGGCACCGTCGGCGGGTTCTTGTAAGCACGCCGCAACTGCAGCGCTGCGCCCGTAATAATGGCGGCGAAAAGGCCACCGAAACCAAGCACGACGGCGGCAGGCAGGGCGTCGTCGACGCCCGCCGGCGTCTTCGCTGAAGGAACCGTGGGGTCGGCCAGCGTTGGAGGCGCACTCGTCGGACTGGCCACCGGGGCTTGCGAAGGTGTGCTGAAGTCGCCGCGGCGGTGCACGCGGATCCAGTCCGCGATGGAGCCCAGGGGGTTCACGGAGGTGGTGGGCACGTCGCCCTTCAACGCAGCCTCGGCGTCCAGGATTCCGTAACCGTAAATGGGGTCCTTGCCTGGGGCGCCGGCATCCTTGGCCGTGCTGACGATCCTGTTGATTACCTGCTTGGCGCTCATGTCCGGCCACTTGGAGCGGATCAATGCGGCCACGCCGGACACGATCGGGGCAGCGCCCGAGGTGCCGGCCCATTCGGCGTACCCACCACCCGGAACGCCACCTACGAGGTCTTCAGCGGGAGCCGCAACGCCAATGCTGATGCCCTGCGACGAGGAGTCGACACTGGCCTTTCCGTCACTGTCGAGGCCGGCCACGGTGAGGACACCGGGAATGGTGGCCGGTGCACCCACCTGGACGTTGCCGCCCACGCGGTTGCCCGCGGCTGCGACGATCACCACGTCCTTCTGCTCGGCGTACAGGAACGCGGCATCCCAGCTTTGCGGCCAATCCGGAGACGTGCTGCCCAAGGAAATGTTGATGACCTTGGCGCCGTTGTCCACCGCCCAGCGAACGGCCACAGGAATTTGTTCCTGGTCCGTCTTGCCTCCTGGGTTGGGCGAGCCAAGCCACGTGGAAACGGACAGGATGTCAGCCTCGGGGGCTACGCCCACCATGCCATCCGGTCCCCCTGCAGGTGGAACCGTAGGGGTCGCGGGCGGAGAAGCGGTGGGCGAGGCAGTCGGCGTCGTGTGGCCGCGTCCGGCCAGCATGGTGGCCACCAGGGTTCCGTGCTCCGGCTTTGCCCCGATGCTCTTCTGGCCGTTGGCGGCTCCGGCTCCGGAAGCATCGGCCCCGCCCGTCACCACGCCCTTGAGGTCCGGGTGGTTGCCGTCGACGCCGCTATCGATGACGGCAACCTTGACACCGGCGCCCTTGGAGACCTGCCAGGCATTCGTGATGCCTGAGTCCTTAAGCCACTGCTCCTTGTCACGCCAGGAATCTGCCATGGCCGAAGGAGCGGAGGCCAATCCCCCCACCAGGGATCCTCCGGCCAGGAAGGCAGCCAACGAGGCCGAAAGGAGCCGCCTGTGCCGCATGGTCATGCAACTCCCCGGATACTGAGCGCGATGCCATCAAGGATGTCGTGCTCGCTGGAGGTAGCCCCGTGGATGCGGCCGTCACTGGCCTGGCCCAGGCGCCGCAGAATCCTGCGCCACACCAACGCACCTGCACCGATGACGTCCACCCGGCCGGGGTGCATGTAGGGCAGGGCAGCCCGCTCGGACCTGCTCATCTCCAGCAGGTTGGTGGCGGCATCGCCGACGGTCTCAATGTCCAGGTACGCGCCATGGATCTTGTTGGGCTGGTATTCGCCCAGCCCAAGGGCGTGCGCGGTGATGGTGGTGATGGAACCCGCCACGCCAACCACGGCTGTGGCGCGGCCAAGCGGTACCGTTTGTGCCGCGAGATCCAGGGCAGCGTCGACGTCGGCCTCCGCAGCGGCGATCTGGGCCGCCGTCGGTGGGTCACTCGTGAGGTGCCGCTCGGTCAGCCGGACGCACCCGATATCCACCGAACGGGCGGCTATCACTCCGTTCGCGTCGCCCAGGACGAATTCGGTACTGCCGCCGCCCAGGTCAACCACCAGGACAGCGTCGTCGCCCTTGATGGGCAGGACACTGCTGGCTCCGGCAAATGACAGTGAAGCTTCCTCGTCACCCGAGATGACTTCGGGGGCAACCCCCAGCAGGTCCCGGATGCCATCCACGAACACCTGGCGGTTGCGGGCATCGCGGGTAGCGGACGTGGCAACGAACCGGACAGATCCGGCTGAGTGGTCACCGATGAGGGCAGCGTAGTCCTTGGCCGCGGCGAACGTGCGGTCCAGGGCCTCCGGTGCGAGTTCGCCGGTGGCGTCCACACCCTGCCCCAGGCGCACCACGCGCATTTCCCGGACGACGTCGGTCAATGGACCTGCCGCACTGTCAGCCGACACATCGGCGATCAGCAGGCGGATGGAATTGGTTCCGCAGTCAATGGCGGCAACGCGGCTCATGTACGCTCTTCCGTCGATTCCGGGGTGGAAAGGGAGGTCTTCGATTTCCGGACCGGGGCAGGCCTGCCCACGATGTCCGGCAGGCCCTGCGGGCCGTGGCGGCTGAGGTCCCTCGATGGGGTCTCCCCCGCGGTGTCCCAGGCCCCGTCGCAATAGCAGCGGTCCTTGGTCCACCACTCGGAGATGGCCTCCAGCGCCTCGTCGCCCAGGGGGTTCACCCCGGGACCGGCGGCCAACGAGTGCCCCACGAGCACGTGCAGGCACTTGACCCGGGTGGGCATGCCGCCGGCAGAGACGCCGGCGATTTCCGGAACGGCTCCGGTTCCGGAACGTTCGGCAATCCCGTTGCGCGCCTGCAGGTAAGCATCGTGGGCACCGTGGTAAGCGGTGGCCAACTCCTGGTCCTCGACCAGGCGATCGTTCATCCGGTTCATCAGGCCACCGGCCTCCAGCCGGGAAACAGCCGAGGTGATCACGGGATGCGTGAGGTAGAACGTGGTGGGAAACGGTGTTCCGTTGCTGAGCCTCGGTGCCGTTGCCGCAACCAGCGGGTTGCCGCACACGCAACGCGCGGGGATCTCCACCACGTCACGGACGGGCCGGCCAAGCTGACGGCTCAGGACATCGAGGTCATGTGCTGATGGCTGGCGGGATTCCTGCGGCATTGCTGCCGTGTTCTCTTCCACTTGCGCTGCCAACCTTCCTGCCCTTTTGGTCGCCTCCCGTCAGGGCACGACGGCGGCGGGCACCGCGTCTAGTCTGTTGCCGATCGTCTGATGGACTCCCAAAGTGCATCCACCCAAGGCAGGTTTGCCGGGTTCGCAGATGATCCGGAGCCGGTGCGGCCCCCAGGGGTTCCAGCGGCTTCATCCCCGCCAAATACCCAGTAACCCGTTTCACCCGGCATAACCATGTTAATGCGGTCGCGGGCCTGCTGCTTCACATAGTTGGGGTCTTGCCACCGGGAGAGCTGCTTGTTGAGGTCCGCCTGCTCGGCTTCCTTGCTGGCGATTTCGGCTTCCAGCGCCGAGATTTCGGAGCGCTTCTCCAGGAAAATCTTCACCGTCGGGGCCAGCATGATGGTGATCGCAATCATCACGACGGCCAGCGCCAAAACACGGCCGGAGAACGCCTTGGCCGGTACGGGATCGCTCGCCGGCGTCCCTTGAGATGCCTTGTTTTTGGCGCCGGATCCGGTGGCCGGGGCTTTTGTCGCGGCCGCTGCCGCGCCGGTGGACGTCGGTTTTCCGGCAGTCGAGACCCTTGGACGGACGGGAGTCCTGGGCGCACCGGGCCTGCGGGGCCCGGCAGCCTTGCCGTGGGCCTCAACGCGGGGAGCGGGCTTGGCGTTCGAACCACCTGCGGCGCTTGCGCGGGTAGCGCCGAACTCGGCCTCGATGAGATCTCCGCCAGCCTGGCCCGCAGGACCCTGGCCCGCAGGACCCTGGCCCGCAGAACCCTGGCGCGTGGGCTCCGGGGCAGCCGGGGTCTTCCCCGGCCCTTTGCCTGAAGTGGCCTGTCCTGACGGCCTGCCGAGGGCATCAGCCTTGGGTACCTTGGGACGACGGGTGGCCATGACACTCCTGTAATGCCCGGTGCTTGCCTGGCGGGTTGCTGCGCTTGCCCTGCGCCTGGGTACGTGACCGAAGTCCTGGTGCGCCCGCGGTTCAGCAGGCAAGCGTTAAACAGAACCGGTGGCTATGGTCTTTCCACCATAGCCACCGGTCAGCTGTTTTCGCTGAAGGCTAGCCCTTGAAACGCGGGAAAGCGCTGCGGCCGGCGTAGCGTGCGGCGTCGTCGAGTTCCTCTTCGATGCGCAGGAGCTGGTTGTACTTGGCAACGCGCTCGGAGCGGGCCGGGGCACCGGTCTTGATCTGGCCGGCGTTGGTGGCAACGGCGATGTCGGCGATGGTGGTGTCCTCGGTCTCGCCGGAGCGGTGCGAGGTGATGGTGGTGTAACCCGAGCGCTGGGCCAGGGAAACAGCGTCCAGGGTCTCGGTGAGGGAACCGATCTGGTTCACCTTGACCAGGAGCGAGTTGGCCGTGGCAGCGTCGATGCCCTGCTGCAGGCGGACCGGGTTGGTGACGAAGAGGTCGTCGCCAACCAACTGGACCTTGTCGCCGATCGTGTCGGTGAGGGTCTTCCAGCCTTCCCAGTCGTTCTCGTCCAGCGGGTCCTCGATGGAAACCAGCGGGTAGTCGGCAACGAGTCCGGCGTAGTAGGCGCTCATCTCGGAAGCGCTGAGGGCCTTGCCTTCGAACTGGTAGGCGCCGTCCTTGTAGAACTCGGAGGAAGCAACGTCCAGGGCCAGGGCGATGTCCGTGCCCGGGGTGTAGCCGGCGTTCTTGATGGCTTCCTGGATCAGGTCCAGTGCAGCGCGGTTGGACGGCAGGTTGGGAGCGAACCCACCTTCGTCGCCCAGGCCGGTGGAGAGGCCCTTCTCCTGGAGGACAGCCTTGAGGTTGTGGTAAACCTCGACACCCCAGCGCAGGCCCTCGGAGAAGGTCTCTGCACCGATCGGGGCAATCATGAATTCCTGGATGTCGACGTCGGAGTCTGCGTGCGAACCACCGTTGAGGATGTTCATCAGCGGAACCGGGAGGACGTGTGCGTTCGGGCCGCCGAGGTACTTGTAGAGCGGCAGGTCGGCCGAAGCGGCAGCAGCGTTGGCAACGGCGAGGGAAACACCGAGGATGGCGTTGGCGCCCAGCTTGCCCTTGTTCGGGGTACCGTCGAGGTCGATCATCGCCTGGTCGATGCTGCGCTGGTCCGTGGCGTCGAAGCCGATCAGGGCCGGGGAGATTTCGTCGATGACGGCGTCTACGGCCTTCTGGACACCCTTGCCGAGGTAACGGCCCTTGTCGCCGTCGCGGAGCTCAACGGCCTCGTGCTCACCGGTGGAGGCACCGGAAGGAACTGCTGCACGGCCGATCTGGCCGTCGGAGAGCAGGACCTCAACTTCTACAGTCGGGTTACCGCGGGAATCAAGGATCTCGCGTGCGTGGATGGCATCGATAAGCGCCATGGATGTGCTCCTTATGGTGAAGCGATTTACAGGAATCTAGAGGGGAATTCTCGACGTCCTCGTCGCTACTAGCGTAGTCGAGAGTGGCTTAGGTTACGGAACGGCTTCCAACCGCTCACGTCATGAAGGCCGGCCTTGGCCGTCCTGGAACGTTCGCACTGCCCCGCGAAGGGCCCGCTCGGCGTCGAGTCCTTGGTCCCGGGCACCGGCGACGATCGCCAGCAGCAGCTCACCGAGTGCCTCTTCCGAGGCCGGGATGGCAGGAACCACGACGCCGGCCTGGGCACCTTGCGCATTGACGGCAAAACCCGCGCGGGCGGCCCTGTCCAAGGACTTCTGTGCCGCTGCCAAAGCTGGAAGGTGCGGCGGGATGCCCTCGAAAGGATCGGTGCGCTCCGGCTTCTCCGCCCGCTTGGCCGCATCCCACTTCAGGATGATTTCCTCCACCGTTGCGGGGAAAGTGTCCTGGAGCGTGCCGTCGGCTTTGAAGACGTGCCGGTTCCGCCGGATCATTTTTGCGTTGATGTCCCGTGCAACCGCCGCGAAGTCAAAGCTGCCGCGCTCCTCGGCGAGCCGGGCGTGCAGCACCACTTGAAGCAGCACATCGCCCAGCTCGCCGCGAAGCTCGTCATCAACAGCTCCCGCCTCGATGGAGTCCACCACTTCATAGGCTTCCTCGATCAAATACTCCACCAGTGATTCGTGGGTGAGCGCGCCCATCCACGGGCAGTGTTCCCGAAGAGCGGCGATTGTTCCGATCAGCGTGTCGAGGCTGGATTTGTCAGCCGAGGTTGGCATAGGCGTCGTTGATGTACTCCACCAGGGCTTCGCGCTCGTCCAGCGGCAGGAACGCTGCCTCGGCGGCGTTGAGCGTCAGCTCGAGCAGATCATCGAGGTCGTAGTCGAAGGTCTCCACCAGGAGCTCGAACTCGTCCGTGAGGGTGACGCCGCCCATGAGGCGGTTGTCAGTGTTGATGGTGACGTTGAAGCCGAGCTGGAACAGCATGTCCAGCGGGTGGCTCTCGATGCCCTCACCGAAGTTGGCGATGGCGCCGGTCTGGAGATTGGAGGAGGGGCAGATTTCCAAGGCGATACCGCGGTCGCGAACCCAGCCGGCCACGTTGCCGAGGGTCACCAACCCAACGGTGCCTTCGCCGTCGTCGTCCGCGTCTTCCTCGAACTCGACCGTGATGTCCTCGGCGATCCGGACGCCGTGTCCCAAGCGCAGGGCGCGGCCGTCAACCAGTGCGGACTGGATGCTGTCCAGGCCGGCGGCCTCGCCCGCGTGGACTGTTGCCGGGAAGTTGTTGGCGGCCAGGTAGGTGAAGGCTTCCTTGAAGCGGGAAGGCAGGAAACCGTCCTCGGCACCGGCAATGTCGAAGCCAACTGCGCCCTTGGTGCGGTGGCGGACGGCCAGCTCGGCGATTTCCTGGCCACGGTCTGCATGACGCATGGCGGTGATGAGCTGACCCACCTGGATCTGCTGTCCGCGCTCGTCAGCGGCGGCCACACCGGCTTCAAGCCCGGCCTGGACGGCTTCCACAACCTCATCAAGGCTGAGGCCCTTCTGCAGGTGCTGCTCCGGGGCCCAGCGGACTTCGCCATAGACCACTCCGTCTTCGGCCAGGTCCTCGACGAACTCCTGGGCCACCCGGAAGAGGCCTTCCTTGGTCTGCATCACGGCAATGGTGTGGTCGAAGGTCTCGAGGTAGCGGACCAGGGAACCGGAGTCTGCGGATTCGCGGAACCACTCACCCAAAGCAACAGGATCCGTTGATGGCAGGGTGTGTCCGACGGCCTCCGCCAGTTCGATGATGGTGGCGGGCCGCAGTCCTCCGTCCAGATGGTCGTGGAGGGAAACCTTCGGCAGGCTCTTCAGATCGAAGTCGAGGGCAGGGGCAGCGTCAAGAATTGGCTCAGTCACGTACCCAACTGTAGGGGGACGGCAGGTGCTTAGCCAGCAGGCTTGGAACGGTCGACGCCGGCAATCGCCTTGGCGCTTGCGTCTGGCGCGGGAGTGGTCCCGTGGGCGGCAGCTTCCTTGGCATGGTCCTTCTTTTCGAGGTACTTGTGCCACCAGCGCAGCACGTGGTCCACGACGATGCCAAGGACCACGGCGAAGGCCACGGCAATACCGACGCCAAGCAACGGGTTGTGGTGGACCCATTGACCGGCGAGGAGTCCGATGCCGATCGAGTAGCCAACCCAGGTGATGCAGGCAAAGGCATCAAGGAAGAAGAAGGTCCGGTGCCGGAATCCGGTCTGCCCGGCCACGTAGTTGACAGCCACACGTCCCCACGGAATATAGCGTGCCGTGAAGATCAGGACGGCTCCGCGCTTGTCCAGCTCGTACTGGGCCCATGCGAACATCTTCTGTACCTTGGGGCGGCGCATCCACTTCCAACGCGTCAGGCCAATCTTGCGGCCCAAGAGGTAAGCCATGTTGTCACCGGCCATGGCTCCAATAAGCGCCGTGGTCCCCAGGATCCAAAGGTTGGGTTCCCCGCTGTGAAGGGACAGCGCCGAGAGGCCAACAATTGCTGTTTCGCTGGGAAGGATGGTGGCAAATCCGTCGATGAAGAAGAACACCAGGAGCACCGGGTAAATCCAAGGCTGCCCGGCTGCATGCTCGAGCATTTGGTTCAAAAACTCCACGCGGCGGTAGCTCCTAGATGAATATGACTTGACACTGTGACGGAAGTCGCTCTTAGTGTCCCATGGCCGGGACGTCGTTCGCTACGCCCCAGCCTCGGGATCACACATTTAACGCTAGCCGCGAGGGAGTTGTTCCGGCGTCAACCGGCGGGGTGATCTTGCCCTGTTTCGGGTCTCATACCTTGGGTGGAGGCGGGGCGCTCTCCCCCGGCTGGATCTCCGTCTCGGGGATGTCCTTGCCGTCCAAGGGCACGGAGCCACGGACCTTGCTGATGATGCGGTCGATCACGATGCCCAGGATCACGGCAACCACGATCGCAATGACAGCACCGAGCAAATGGTTGTGCTCGAACCACACACCGAAGAAGTAGCCAAGGACCACCGAGTAGCCGGCCCACAGGACGGCGGACAAGGCCGTCAGGGCCACGAAGCGCCGGTGGTTGAAGTGGGTGGCCCCGGCTGTGAGGTTCACCGCGACGCGGCCGATCGGGATGAACCGCGCCACCATGATCAGGGAGGCGGCCCGGCGTCGCAGTTCCTTGCCCGCCCACCGGAAGGCACCCTGCATGCGCTGGGTCCGCATCCAGCGCCACCGCTGGATGCCGATGCGGCGGCCGATCAGGTACGCGATGTTGTCCCCGGAGAAAGCACCCAGCGCTGCCACCAGGGCCAGCAGCCACACATTCGGTGAACCGCTGCTTCCGGAGACAGCGCTGAGCCCTACCACCACCGATTCGCTGGGGATCGGCGGAAAGAAACCGTCGATGACGCAACAGGCCAACACCAGGAACAGCACCCAGGGCTGCCCGGCTGCGGCGAGGATGAAATCGTTGATGGCCTGCACAGGAATTAAGCCTAGGCGATCCTGTCGATAATCAGTCGCCGGGCCGGGCGGGAACCCTCCGGCGCAATCACCACGGCATCCTGCAACGCCTCCTTGGCACGGCCGAATTTCTCCGGAGTATCCGTCAGGAGCGTCATGAGCGGCTCACCGGCCCGGACCAGGGCACCCGGCTTGGCATGGAGCCGTACACCAGCTGCCGCTTGGACCGGGTCTTCCTTGCGGGCCCGCCCGGCGCCGAGCCGCCACGCAGCCACGCCCACAGCGAGTGCGTCCATTTCCACCAGCACGCCATCTGCCGGCGCGTAGACCACCTCGGATTCCCGGGCTACCGGCAAGGCTGCCCGGGGATCGCCACCCTGGGCTTCGATCATGCGGTTCCACACGTCCATGGCCCGGCCGTCCTTGAGCGCGGCGGCGGGATCGGCGTCATGGATTCCCGCACCCGCCAACATCTCTTCGGCGAGCCGGACGGTCAGTTCGACGACGTCTTCCGGACCACCGCCGGCAAGGACCTCTACTGACTCTTCCACCTCAATCGCGTTTCCCGCGGTCAGGCCGAGCGGGGTGGACATATCAGTCATCAGCGCAACGGTGTGCACGCCGGCGTCCTTGCCCAGGGCCACCATGGTCTCCGCGAGCTCCCGTGCCTTGGCCTCGTCCTTCATGAAGGCGCCGGAGCCCACCTTGACGTCGAGGACCAGGGAGCCAGTGCCCTCGGCGATCTTCTTGCTCATGATCGAGGAGGCGATGAGCGGGATCGCTTCAACAGTCCCTGTCACGTCGCGGAGGGCATAGAGCTTTTTGTCCGCCGGAGCCAGCCCCGATCCCGCCGCGCAGATCACTGCGCCGACGTCCTGGAGCTGGGCCATGATCTCTGCATTGCTGAGGTTGGCCCGCCATCCGGGGATGGCTTCGAGCTTGTCCAGCGTTCCGCCGGTGTGGCCCAGTCCGCGGCCCGAAAGCTGCGGAACGGCCACCCCGAAAACAGCCACCAACGGCGCCAACGGGAGCGTGATCTTATCCCCGACCCCACCGGTGGAGTGCTTGTCGCTGGTAGCCTTCCTGCCGCCGTCGGGCGTTGTCAGCGACGAAAAGTCCATCCGCTCCCCCGAGGCGATCATGGCGGACGTCCAGCGCGAGATCTCTTCCCGGTCCATGCCGTTCAGGAGGATGGCCATATTGAGCGCCGCCATCTGCTCCTCGGCAATGACGCCCCGGGTGTAGGCATCCATGGTCCAGTCGATCTGTTCGGGCGTCAGGGTGCCCTTGTCCCGTTTGATGGTGATGATCTGGACGGCGTCGAACGCTTCGGTACTGGTCACGTGTTTTCCTCCAGGTGTTCCGGACCGAAGGCGTCAGGCAGCACCTGGTCCATGGTTTTGATGCCTTGGGTGGTCATGAGCTGCATGCCGGGTGCGCGGAATTCGTACAGCAGCTGGCGGCAGCGGCCACAGGGCATCAAGACGTTTCCTTGGCCATCCACGCAGTAGAAGGCCGCGATCCTGCCGCCGCCGCTCATGTGCAGTTGCCCCACCAGCGCGCATTCCGCGCACAAGGTCAGGCCGTAGCTGGCGTTCTCCACGTTGCAGCCGCTGATGATCCGGCCGTCCTCGGTGAGGGCCGCAGCCCCCACCGGGAATTTCGAATACGGTGCGTAGGCCTTGGCCATGGCCTCCTTGGCGGCGTCCTCCAGGACCTGCCAATTGACATCGCGCATCGGTCAGCCCTTCACGTACGGTATGCCGCTCGCGGCCGGTGGCCTCGACCTGCCCACCAAGCCGGCGACGGCGAAGATGGTCACCAGGTACGGCAGCATGGCCATGAACTGGCTGGGCACCGGAGTTCCGATGATGCCCAGGATGGACTGCAGGTTGTACGCGAAGCCGAACAGCAGCGAGGCCAGGAAGGCGCCGATGGGGTTCCACCGGCCGAAGATCAACGCCGCAAGAGCGATGAAGCCTCGACCGCCGGAGATCTCCTTGGTGAACGAGTCGATGGTCACCAAGGTGAAGACGGCGCCACCGATGCCGGCAATGGCACCACCCAAGGTCACGTTCCAGAAACGGGTGGCGTTGACGTTGATGCCCAGGGTGTCTGCTGCCTGGGGGTGCTCACCCACGGCACGGACACGCAGGCCCCAGCGCGTCTTGAACAGCCCGAACCACACTACGGCCACCGCAATGTACATCAGGTAGCCGGCGATCGACTGTTCAAAGAGGATGGGGCCAATGATGGGAATGTCGGAAAGCAGGGGAATCGGAAGGATATCCAGGCGCCCGGGGGTATTGAACTGGTCCTTGTTCGGAGCCATGACCGTGCCGAACAGGAAGCCGGTGAGGCCGGAGACCAGGACGTTCAGGACAACGCCGACAATGATCTGGTTGACGAGGTACTTGATGCTGAACACAGCCAGCACCATGGACACCGCGGCACCTGCCGCCGCAGCAGCAAGCAGGCCGATGTACGGGCTGCCCGTCACCGTGGCCACGAGCGCGGCCGTGAAGGCTCCGCCCAGCAACTGGCCCTCGATGGCGATGTTAACCACGCCAACCCGTTCGCACAGGACGCCGGACAACGAACCGAACACCAAGGGAACGGCCAGCGTCACGGAACCCGCCACCAAGCCGGCAAGGGAGATGGACGGCTGGCGTGCGCCGGCCACGATCCACACGAGCAGGGCGAAGACGAACACCACGGCGAACGCGATCGGCAACCACTTGGGCGAGCGTTCCCCGCGCGTCCAGAGGTAGATCGAGTAGGCCGCCATGGCCAGCAGCAGGATGGCCAGTACCACCCCGCCTACCTGGCCGGGAATCATGAGGGCCGGAACCTGGACACTGTCGCCGGGATCGCTGATCTTCATTTCGGCAGTCTGTCCGGGGCCGAGCAGTCCGAAGAACACCAGGGCCAGCAGGGCCAGGACACCCAGGGAAACAGGAACCTTCAACGAGGGGCGCGTGCCCGGCAGTGCGGTTGCTCCAGCCCGGGGAGCGGTGGTTGTTGCGCTCACTTGGCACCTCCGGTGGCAACGGCGGCATGCGGTGCCGCTTTCTTGTTTTTCTTCTTCTTGCTGTCCAGCCGGAAGAGGGACCGGATCAGGGGCGGAGCGGCGATGAACAGGACGATAAGCGACTGGACCACCAGGACAATGTCGATCGGTGTGCCGGTCTGGATCTGCATCTGGACTGCACCTGTCCGGAACGCGCCGAACAACAGGCCCGCGAAGAAGGTACCCCACGGAGTACTGCGGCCCAGCAGGGCAACCGTGATGGAGTCGAAGCCGATCTGGGCGGCAACGCCACCAGTGAGGACCTTCTCCGTTCCGGCAACCTGGGCCACGCCACCGAACGCTGCCAAGGCTCCCGCAAAGGCCATCACCAGGATGGTGGCGCGGGGAACCTTGACGCCGGCGGTCCGCGCCGCGGCGGGGTTGGCGCCGACCGCGCGGAATTCAAAGCCAATGGTGGACCGGTTCAGCATCCACCACACGCCGTAGGTCAGCAACACGGCCACGAGGAAGCCGAGGTGGAGCCGTGAGCCCGGAATCAGTACCGGGTAGGTCGCCGATTCGTCCAGCCGTGGCGAGATGGGGCTGTTGTCCCCCGGCCGGCGGAACGCTGCCGTGTTGAGGAGAAAGTCCAGCAGGAACAGGGCAACATAGTTCAGCATGATGGTCACAATGACCTCGTGCGCGCCCGTCCGGGCTTTGAGGACACCAACGATTCCACCCCACACGGCGCCACCGAGGACGCCCATGATGATGACCACCAGGAGGTGCAGGCCGAAGGGCAGGTGCCAGGTGAAGCCCACGTAGGCGGCGAGGGTGGCGCTGATGATGATCTGCCCCTGGGCGCCGATGTTGAACAAACCGGCACGGAAGGCCAGGGCAACGCCCAGGCCGGCGCAGATCAGCGGCGTAGCCACGGTCATGGTTTCCAGCAAAGGCATGAAGCCCTGGCGGGTGTTGAACACCGCGCCTTGGAAGAGCGCCACGTAGCTCTTGGTCATGGCGTCCCACAGGGCCAGCAGGAAGTCGGTGGGCCGGGCGAAGAAGTAGCCGGCGGTCCTTGCCACGCGGGCATCCGTACTGGCGATCAGGAGGCCACCGAGGATCAGTGCCACGATCACGGCGAGGACGGAAACGAACCCGTTGCCCATGACGATCCTGCGGAACAGGCTCCCCTGCTGGTGCCCGATATCCCCGCTCTGCGAGGAGACCGGAACGATTGATG
Organism: Paenarthrobacter sp. NPDC089714; assembly: GCF_044748905.1. Lineage (NCBI taxonomy): Bacteria > Bacillati > Actinomycetota > Actinomycetes > Micrococcales > Micrococcaceae > Paenarthrobacter > Paenarthrobacter sp. NPDC089714. Next base: position 24,317 of record NZ_JBIVGX010000002.1, on the reverse strand, counting down.
GCTCCAGGGTGCCGCCTGCTGTGTCCAGGGCGACGTCCGCCGCCCGGGCATCAGCGGTGGATTCCTGGGGTGCTGCGTCCTTCTTGGACTGATCGCTGCTGGTCTGGTCACTGGTTGTCATCGGAGCCCCCTTCCGGGCTGACGCCGGCCATCATGAGGCCGAGGGTGTCGCGGGGAGTCCCGGCGGGAACGATGCCCACAAGCTTGCCCTTGTAAAGCACGGCGATGCGGTCTGCAAGTTCCATGACTTCATCGAGCTCCGTGGAGACGATCATCACGGGCGTTCCAACATCGCGCTCGGCGACGATGCGCTTGTGCAGGAATTCAATGGAGCCAACGTCCACGCCGCGTGTGGGCTGGCTGGCGATGAACAGCCGCAACGGGCGGGACAGTTCACGGGCCATGACCACTTTTTGCTGGTTGCCGCCGGAGAGGGTTCCGGCCGCGGCACCTGCCGACGGAGTCCGGATATCGAACTCCTCGATCTTGGCCTTGGCATTGTCTGCCACCTTGGCGGGCTTCATGCTCACGCCGCTGGCGAAAGGAGCCTGGTCATACAGGTCCAGGACGAGGTTTTCGGCGACGGAGAAGGGACCCACGAGGCCGTCAACCGTCCGGTCTTCAGGAACAAAGCCAACACCTGAACGCAGGACATCCTTCACCGGCAACCCCAAGAGCTGCTTGCCGTCAAGGGTGACGGAACCGGTGACGTGTTCCTGCACTCCGAGGATCGCCTCGGTAAGTTCCGTTTGTCCGTTGCCTTGGACACCGGCGACGGCGAGGATCTCGCCTTGGGCGATATCGAAGCTGATTCCGTCCACCACGTTGGTGCCGTTGGGGGCACGGACCGTGAGGTTCTCGACGACGAACGTAGTTTCCTTGGGCTGGGCGGCCGCCTTGTCCAGGCTGAGGCTGACCGGACGGCCCACCATCATGGAGGCAAGTTCGGTGGCCGAGGCGGTCGGCGGAGCATCGCCCACCACCTTGCCGCGCCGGACCACGGTGATGACGTCCGAAACGGCCTTCACTTCCCGCAACTTGTGGGAAATGAACACGATCGAGGTCCCGCTGGCTTTGAGCTGGCGCATGATGTCCAGGAGCTCATCGGTTTCCTGCGGCGTCAGGACCGCCGTGGGCTCATCCAGGATGAGTACCTTGGCTTCGCGCACCAGCGCCTTGATGATCTCCACGCGCTGCTGGACACCTACCGGCAGGTCTTCCACCAGGGCGTCGGGATCCACGTCGAAGCCGTACTTCGCCGAGATCTCGCGGATCCTGCGGCGGGTTTCATCCATGCTGAGGACGCCGCCGAAGGACGTCGGCTCTGCACCGAGCGCCACGTTTTCGGCCACGGTAAACACCGGGACCAGCATGAAGTGCTGGTGCACCATGCCGATTCCCGCCGCCATGGCGTCGCCAGGGCCGCGGAAGTTCACGGGCTGGTCATCCACCAGGATTTGTCCGGCTGTAGGTTCATAGAGCCCGTACAGCACATTCATGAGGGTTGATTTTCCGGCACCATTCTCGCCGAGGAGGCAATGGATCTGGCCGGATTCGACCACGAGGTCGATGTCTTGGTTGGCGTAGAAGCTCCCGAACGCTTTCGAGATCCCCTTTAATTCGAGTTTCACAACTCCCACCGTTCTTTGAGTCCGAGGGACGGCTGCACTGCTCACTACCTATGGCAGCAGCCTACGTCAGGGCAAAAACGAGCCGCCAGTACCGCGGAACGGTACTGGCGGCGCGTCCAGGAGTTGCTACTTCTTGGGGCTGGCCGCCGATTCGACTTTCAGCTTCCCGGAGATGATGTCCGCCTTCAGGGCGTCGAGTTCGCTCTTGGTGTCGGCGGAGATGGCCGAGTCAAGGTCGTGGAACGGGGCGATCGCCACGCCGTCGTTGGCCAGCGTGCCAACGTAGGCTTCGTTGCTGAACTTGCCGTCCTTGTCGTCCTTCACCACGGTTTCCACCGCTTCGCCCATCTGCTTGACCACGGAGGTCAGCATCAGGTCCTTGTATTCGGGAGCGGTGAGGAAGCCATCGGAGTCGACCCAGATGAGCTTGACGTCCTTGCCGGCGGCCTTGGCTTCCTTGAGCGCAGCGCCTGCACCCTTGCCAACAGGTCCGGCCACGGGCATCACGATGTCTGCACCCTGGTCCAGCAGGTTCTTGGTGATCTGCTTTCCGGTGTCCTGCTTTTCGAAGTCACCGGTGAACGAGCCGTCCTGCGTGGCCTTGTCCCAGCCGACAACCTGGACGGTCTTGCCCTTGGCCTTGTTGTAGGCCTGGACGCCGTCGTAGAAGCCATCCATGAAGATGGTGACCGTGGGCAGCTTGATACCGCCGAAGGTTCCCACCTTGCCGGTCTTGGTGGCCGAGGCAGCGGCGTAGCCCGCCAGGTAGGCGGCCTGGGCGGTGTCGTAGACAACCGGCTTCACGTTGGCGATGGGGGTCTGGTACGAGTAGTCGATGATGGCAAAGTGCTTGTCGGTGTTCTTCTCGGCAGCGGCCTTGGTTGCGTCACCGAGGAGGAAGCCGACAGTGATGGTCATGTTGCAGTTGGCCGACACCATGCCGTTCAGGTTGGTCTCGAAGTCGCTGTTGGCCTTGGACTCCGCGGACTTGGTGTTGATGCCCAGGTCCTTTTCGGCCTTCTTGAGGCCCTCGAAGGAGGACTGGTTGAAGGACTGGTCGTCAAACCCACCGGAGTCGGAGACGATGCAACCGGTGTAGTTGCTGGCGGTATTGCTGGCGGAGCCGGCGTCGGGAGCCTGTCCGCAGCCGCTGAGCAGGAGCGCGCTGGCGCCCAAGGTGGCCACACCGGCCATCGAACCGCGCTTCAGGGTGGCACGCAGTGGTTTCTTCAATGTTCCTCCAGGAAGAAAGTGATGATCGCTACGACTGGTGGTCAATGAGTGTCCGTTTCCAAAACCCCGGGGCAGAAATTCTGTTTTCACTGATGCTTCGCAGCATTGCGCCGTAGCGCATTGATAACCACCACCCTAGTGGCGTACACCACACGGAGATAGCACAAAGCTGGCCCCTGCCCCAGATCGTTGACTTTTTGTTACCAATCAGTAGGCAGGGGCGTGCGTCACAGGCGGACCAGCATCTTTCCGGTGTTCATTCCGTCCAGCAGATCAATGAAGGCACGGGGCGCGTTTTCCAGTCCATCCACGATCGTCTCGTCATAGCTCACGGTCCCATCAGCCAACCAGCCGGCCATCTTCTGCCGGAACTCCGCAGCATGCTGCCGCTGGCCGCCCACCAGGAAGCCGCGAAGCGTCAGCTGCTTGCCAATGGCCACGGCGAGGTTCCGCGGCGCTGCCGGTGGCTCGGTGGAGTTGTACTGGGCAATGGCCCCGCACATGGCGACCCGACCGCCAACGTTGAGCGTAGCCAAGGCCGCCTCAAGGTGCTCGCCGCCCACGTTGTCGAAGTAGACGTCGATCCCGCGCTCCCCCGCCGCCTCCCGCAACTGCTCCAGCACGGGGGCATCGTTGTAGTTGAAGGCGGCGTCGAAGCCGAGCTCCAACAGCCTGGCAACCTTGGCTGCCGAGCCCGCACTGCCAATCACCCTGCCGGCGCCCATGGCCTTGGCGATCTGTCCCACCATGGAACCCACGGCACCGGCAGCACCGGAAACGAAGACGACGTCGCCTTCCTTGAATTCGGCCACCTTGAGCAGTCCGGCGTAGGCAGTCAGGCCGGTCATGCCCAACGCCCCGAGGAACGCCGATGCGGGCGCAAGCCCCGCCGGCACCGTGGTGGCCGTTGCGGCGTCAACCACCGCGTGTTCACGCCACCCCAGTTGATGCACGACGACGTCACCCACCTTGTGCGCGTCCGAACGGGACGCGATCACCTCACCCACCGCACCGCCGTCGAGCGCTGCATCGATGCGGAACGGCGCCGAGTACGACTTTGCATCATTCATGCGGCCGCGCATGTAGGGATCCACGGACATAAACTGGTTCTTCACCAGGACCTGGCCTTCCTCCAGCTGGGGAAGCCCAGCCTCGGCCAGGCGGAAGTTGTCCGGAACAGGCCTGCCGGAAGGCCGGGAGGCGAGCTGGATTTCGCGGGTTGCGGCAGGAAGCTCCTGCGTCAGGGCGCTCATGCTGCGAACTCCACGAGCTTGAGGTCCACGGCGATGTTGCCACGGGTGGCATTGGAATAGGGGCAGATCGTGTGCGCCTTGGCCATGAGTTCCTCGGCCTTTTCCTTGCCCAGGGCGGGCAACGCGATTTCAAGTTCGGCGGCCAGGCCGTAGCCTTCGCTGTCGGTCAAGGCTCCGAAGTGGATCTTCGCGGCGACCGCAGAGTCCGTCAGGTCAACGCGTTCCTTCCGGCCCACCAAGCGCAACGCGGAGTGGAAGCAAGCCGCGTATCCGGCCGCGAACAACTGCTCCGGGTTGGTTCCCTGGCCGTTGCCGCCCAGTTCCACCGGGCTTGCCAGAGCAACGTCAAGCTTGCCGTCGTTGGTGCGGGCGTTGCCGTCGCGGCCTTCGCCGGAGGCAAGGGCCTCAGCTGTGTAGAGGGTCTTCATGGGTAGTGTCCCTTTCTGGTGTGAAATCTTCTTCTCGTTCGACGTCTTCAGAGTGACTTCTGCAGGGCCGCAGTGAGTTTGCCGAGGGTGGCGTGCAGTTGCTGGATCTCCGCGGCAGACAGTCCTGCGGCGTCCGCGAGGCGCTGCGGAACGGCTTCTGCACGTTCGCTCAGCCGGCTCCCCGCCTCGGTGAGGACCACGTCAACACGGCGTTCGTCCTCGGCGGACCGGTGGCGCTCCACGAGGCCGAGTGCCTCAAGGCGCTTCAGGAGCGGTGACAGCGTCCCGGAATCCAGGCCGAGCTCGGCCCCCAACTCTCGTACGCTCCGCGGCTCCTGCTCCCACAGGACCAGCATCACCAGGTACTGCGGATACGTCAGGCCCAGATCGTCCAGCACGGGGCGGTAGACCGCCGTCGCGGCCTTGGATGCCGAGTACAGCGCAAAGCAGACCTGGTGGCGGAGGCGGGGAGCATCACTCATGGGTAAAACGGTAGCGCACAATTGAATTGTGCACAACTCAATTTGGCCGAGTGCACCCAACTGAGGGACAGATCACGCTCCACTGAACGCTCAGTGGGCCTCCATCTGTCCCCCGGTTGGGTTTAGTTTTGGAGGTCCCGGATGGTCCGGAGGGCCGCAGCTGACAGGACGCGGACCGCGTAGCCCAAGGCCCGCTCGTCCACGATGAAGTCGCCACGGTGGAGGTCGTACTCCTCGCCGCCGGGCGTGTGGGTCCCCAAGCGCATCATGGCGCCGGGGAGGTCCGCGAGGAACCATGCGAAGTCTTCGCCACCCATGGACTGCGGGGTCAGGACCACCGCGTTCTCGCCAAGTTCCGCCCGGGCGGCCGCCTCGATCAGCGCCGTCTCGTGCTCGGAGTTGACCACGGGAGGAACGCCACGGGTGTGTTCCAGGTGAACATCCACGCCATACGGGGCAGCAACCTGCTTCACGACGTCGTCCAGCAACTCTCCGGCGCTGTGCCACGCATCGCGGTCCAGGCAGCGCATGGTCCCGGCCATGTAGCCGCTGCCCGGGATGGCGTTGGGGGCTGAGCCCGCAGAGATCTGCCCCCACACCACGGAGACCCCGCTGCGAACGTCAACTCGGCGCGACAGGACGGCGGGGACGTTGATGGCGATCTGCGCCAGCGCGAAGACCAGGTCTTCGGTCAGGTGGGGCCGGGAGGTGTGTCCGCCGCGGCCCGTCAGTTCGATCTTGATGGTGTCCGACGCCGACGTGATGGCGCCAATGCGCGTGCCGATCTGGCCAACATTGATCCGGGGATCACAATGAAGCGCGAGGATACGGGGAACACCCAGCAGCACCCCCTGCTCGATGCAGGACAACGCACCGCCGGGCATGGTTTCCTCGGCCGGCTGGAAAATGATGCGGACCGTGCCGCCCAGCGGGTTGTTCTTGTGCATGCGCTGCAGGGTCAGGGCAATGCCGAGCATGGTGGTGGTGTGGATGTCGTGGCCACACGCATGTGTCACCCCGTGGTTCTTGGAGGCGAACGGCAGTCCGGTTTCCTCGATGATCGGCAGCGCATCGATGTCGCCGCGGAGGGCCGTGGCAATGGGGCCTTCCCCCACATCCACCGTCAGGCCAGTGTTCTCGAGGCGGCGCGGCTTCAATCCGGCGGCCTCGAGCCGCTCCACGAGCTTGTCCGTGGTGCGGAACTCCTTGAAGGAAAGTTCAGGGTGCGCGTGCAGGTCCCGCCTGAATTCGATGAGTCCGGGCAAGAGCTCGTCAACCCAAGGACCTACAACAGGAGTGGGCTCGGTTTCAGTCGTGTAATTGCGCACGTCACAACTCTAGCCATGCACGGCCCCGGAAGAACGAAAGCCACCTCTTGGTTACGCTGCGTTCAGGCGCAGGACAACCAAAGAGGTGGCTTAAGTTATACGGACTGGGCTAGAGCACGTCCGTGTCGCCGCTGGCCTTCAGGGCATCCACGGCGCCCTTGACCCGCTGTGCGTGTTCCTTGGTGGTCACCAGGAGCGCGTCGGGGGTGTCCACGATGACAACGTCCTTGATGCCGATCAGTGCGATCACGCGCTTGGTGTCCGAAACAACCACGCCGCTGGCGTTTTCGGCAAAGACACGCGCACCTTCGCCAAGGACGGTCACCTCGTCAACGTCGCCGGCATTGTTAAGGCGTCCGATGGCGGCGAAGTCACCGACGTCGTCCCAGCGGAAAGTACCAGGTACGACGGCGACATCGCCGGCTGCCGCTGCTGGCTCGGCAACAGCGTAGTCAATGGCAATCTTGGGCAAGGTGGGCCACACGCGGGCGGTTACCTCGTCACGCTCCGGAGTGTCCCAGGCCTGGGCAATCTCCTGGATGCCGGCGAAGAGCTCGGGCTGGTTGGCTTTCAGGTGCTGGAGCATGAGGGCTACCGGAGCAACGAACATGCCCGCGTTCCAGACGTAGTCGCCGGCCTCGACGTACTTGCGGGCAACGTCCTCGCTGGGCTTCTCCACGAATTCCGCGACGGCCAGGGCGTTGGGCGCGCCATCAACCTTAAGTTCCTTGCCGGAACGGATGTAGCCGAAGCCGGTGGACGGGTGCGTGGGCTTGATGCCGATGGTGACAATCTTGCCCGTGGCCGCGGTGAAGATCGCCTCGCGGACGGTGTCCTGGAAGAGCTCGTCCGGGCTGATCACCTGGTCGGCGGCGAAGGAGCCCATGATGGTCTCCGGGTTCCGCTGGTAGAGGATGGCCGCGGCCAGGCCAATGGCTGCGCCGGAATCCTTGGGTTCGCTTTCGAGGACCAGCTCGTCGTCCCCCACTTCGGGAAGCTGGCGGCACACGGCGGCCTTGTGCGCCTGGCCCGTTACCACCAGGACCCGCTCGCCGGCCAAGGGCTCGAGGCGATCGTAGGTAGCCCTCAAGAGAGTGCTGCCGGAACCGGTCAGGTCATGGAGGAACTTCGGTGCCGCGGCACGCGAGAGTGGCCACAGCCTGGTTCCCACGCCGCCGGCCGGAATGACTGCATGGAAGCGGTCCAAGGGTGATTCCGGGAATGTCGCGTCTTCTGTACTCACCTCAACACTTTATCGGACACAGCTGCCAGGCCCCGCCGCGCGCCACACATGTGGCATTAGTCTCATGCAGCGGAAAAATTCCCGGAATCCCGGGCGGGAAACACAGAATTAACAAGCAGAGAAGCCGGTCCTAAATTGAATAAGCTGTAAGCGAAGCCTAGATTTAGGCGTGAGCTACGAGTGCTCTCGCAGCAGGCGTTCCCCCCGCGTGGATCCCATGCCAGCGCCGCTGTGTTGCAGGAAGGTTTATTCAGTGCCGACAAAACCAGCTGGCACCTTGTACCGCGGCCGTGAAGGCATGTGGTCCTGGGTTGGACACCGTATTACCGGTGTAGTGATCTTTTTCTTCTTGTTGGTCCATGTGCTGGACACCTCATTGGTGCGCGTGTCCCCTGAGGCCTACACCGCCGTTATCGGCGCCTACAAGAACCCCCTGATGGCCCTGGGTGAAACGGGCCTGGTCGCTGCGATAATCTTCCACGCCTTCAACGGCCTGCGCGTGATCGCCATCGACTTCTGGAAGAAGGGCGCGAAGTACCAGCGCCAACTGCTGTGGGTCGTACTTGCGCTGTGGCTGGTTACGTTCGCAGGGTTCGCCATCCGCCACCTTTCCCTCGCGCTGGGAGGCCACTAAGCCATGACCACCATCCAGTCCCCCCGTTCGGGCAAGATCGCCCCGAAGTACAACCGGACCGGCAGCAGCCGCGGCAACTTCGAAATGATCGCGTGGCTCTTCATGCGCCTCTCCGGCATCGTCCTGGTGGTGCTCATCTTCGGCCACTTGTTCGTGAACCTGCTGGTGGGCGAAGGCATCCACGCGATCGACTTCGGCTTCGTGGCAGGCAAGTGGGCAGATCCCTTCTGGCAGTTCTGGGACCTCGCCATGCTCTGGCTGGCCATGCTCCACGGCACCAACGGCGTCCGCACCATCATCAACGACTACGCGGAAAAGGATTCCACCCGCTTCTGGCTCAAGGTGGTCCTGTACGCAGCTACTGCGGTGATCGTCATTCTCGGCACCCTGGTGATCTTCACCTTCAACCCGTGCCCCGTCGTCGACGGCGTTCAGCTGCCTGGCGGTTTCTGCCCGGCGCCGTAGCGGCTCCTCCGGTGGGCCTGTTCCGTGGGCCGCACCTGACTTAGCGGAGCAGGCTCCGCCGACCATCTGAATTTTGAAAGAGAGAGCATCTGGTATGCAGGTCCATAAGTACGACGTCGTCATTGTCGGTGCAGGTGGCGCCGGCATGCGCGCCGCGATCGAGTCCGGTCAGCGCGCACGCACAGCGGTACTGACCAAGCTCTACCCCACCCGTTCGCACACCGGTGCGGCCCAGGGTGGCATGTGTGCAGCACTGGCCAACGTCGAAGAAGACAACTGGGAATGGCACACCTTTGACACCATCAAGGGTGGCGACTACCTGGTTGACCAGGACGCAGCCGAGGTCATGGCGAAGGAAGCCATCGACGCCGTGCTGGACCTGGAAAAGATGGGTCTGCCGTTCAACCGCACGCCCGAAGGCCGGATCGACCAGCGCCGTTTCGGTGGCCACACCCGCGACCACGGCAAGGCCCCCGTCCGCCGTGCGTGCTACGCCGCCGACCGTACCGGCCACATGATCCTGCAGACGCTGTACCAAAACTGCGTCAAGCACAACGTTGAGTTCTACAACGAGTACTACGTCCTTGACCTGCTGATCGTCGAAGAAGACGCAGTACGCGAAGACGGTACTCCGTACAAGCAGAAGCGCGTTGCCGGCGTGGTCTCCTACGACCTCGCATCCGGTGAGCTGCACGTCTTCCAGGCCAAGTCCGTGGTGTTCGCCTCCGGCGGCGCCGGCAAGGTCTTCAAGACCACCTCCAATGCCCACACCCTCACCGGTGACGGCATGGGCATCGCCTTCCGCCGCGGTATTCCGCTGGAGGACATGGAGTTCTTCCAGTTCCACCCGACCGGCCTCGCCGGCCTGGGCATCCTCCTCACCGAGGGTGCACGTGGTGAAGGTGCCATCCTGCGTAACTCCGAGGGTGAGCGTTTCATGGAGCGCTACGCCCCCACCATCAAGGACCTCGCACCCCGTGACATCGTGGCCCGCGCCATGGCCAACGAGGTCCGCGAAGGCCGCGGCTGTGGCCCGAACAAGGACTACGTGCTCCTTGACCTGACCCACCTGGAGCCGGAGCACATCGAAGCCAAGCTTCCGGACATTACCGAGTTCGCCCGCACCTACCTGGGTGTGGAACCGTTCACGGATCCGGTTCCCGTGTTCCCCACGGCGCACTACGCCATGGGCGGCATCCCCACCAACATCGCAACCGAGGTCCTCCAGGACAACGACACTGTGGTTCCGGGCCTCTTCGCCGCCGGTGAAGTTGCCTGCGTTTCCGTCCATGGATCCAACCGCCTTGGCACCAACTCACTGCTGGACATCAACGTCTTCGGCAAGCGTGCCGGCGTTGCCGCAGCCGAGTACTCCAAGACTGCCGACTACGTCGAGCTTCCCGAGGATCCGGAGGCCATGACCCGTGGCATCCTGTCCGGCCTGCTCAACGGCACCGGCACCGAACGCGTGGCCCAGATCCGCAAGGAACTGCAGGACACCATGGATGCCAACATGCAGGTGTTCCGCACCAAGGAGTCGCTGCAGCAGGTCCTCAGCGACATCGCTTCTTTCGAGGAGCGCTACAAGAACGTCACTGTCCAGGACAAGGGCAAGCGCTTCAACCTGGACCTCCTGGAAGCAGTGGAGCTGGGCTTCCTGCTGGACATGGCCAAGGTCATGACCGTCGGTGCACTGCACCGTGAAGAGTCCCGTGGTGGCCACTACCGCGAGGACTTCCCGGACCGCGACGACGAAAAGTTCATGAAGCACTCCATGGCTTACCTGGACAATTCCGTCACAGCCGCCTCGTCGGCGGAATCCGTTGCGGGCATCCGTCTGGAGACGAAGCCCGTGATCTTCACCCGTTACGAGCCGATGGAGCGTAAGTACTAATGACGACCGAAATGGCAGAACCCGCTTCCAAGATCGAGCTTCCTGCGGGCGTTGGCGGCGGCGGGGAAATCCCCACGTTCCACATCACCCTGCGCGTGCGCCGGTACGATCCCGAGATCTCCGACGAAGCCCGCTGGGACGACTACAAGCTGACCATGTACGGCACGGACCGTGTGTTGGATGCATTGCACAAGGTCAAGTGGGAGATTGACGGCACGGTTTCGTTCCGCCGCTCCTGCGCCCACGGCGTGTGCGGCTCCGATGCCATGCGCATCAATGGCCGCAACCGCCTCGCCTGCAAGACGCTGCTCAAGGACCTGGACACCACCAAGCCCATCACCGTTGAGCCCATCAAGGGCCTCCCGGTGGAGAAGGACTTGATCGTGGACATGGAACCCTTCTTCCAGTCCTTCCGCGAAGTGATGCCGTTCCTGATCAACAAGGGCCACGAGCCCACCAAGGAACGCCTGCAGTCCGTCGAGGACCGTGAGCGCTTTGACGACACCACCAAGTGCATCCTGTGCGCTGCCTGCACCTCGTCCTGCCCGGTCTTCTGGACCGACGGCCAGTACTTCGGCCCGGCAGCCATCGTCAACGCCCACCGCTTCATCTTCGACTCCCGTGATGACGCCGGCGACATCCGCCTGGAAATCCTCAACGACAAGGAAGGCGTGTGGCGTTGCCGCACCACCTTCAACTGCTCCGAGGCCTGCCCGCGTGGCATCCAGGTCACCAAGGCCATCGCCGAGGTCAAGCAGGCTATCCTGTCGCGCAAGATCTAGTCAGCCGTTCCCCAAGGACAGCACGACGACGGCGCCGCTCACCACTTTTGGTGGGCGGCGCCGTCGGGCTTTAATCATCAGCGGAGACGCTCCGAACCGGGCGTCCGAACAACAAGGAGACCAGCGTGTCACGCTCTGAGAAGATCAGCTTCACGGGAAGCACCGGCGATGCCTTGGCGGGAATCGTCGATGTGCCCGAAGGTCCCGTCCGGGGCTGGGGCGTGTACTCGCATGGCCTGACCCTGGGCAAGGACAGCCCGGCGGCTTCGCGCATCTGCAAGGGACTGGCCGAGCAGGGCGTCGGCATGCTGCGCTTCGACAACCTGGGGCTGGGCGGGTCAGAGGGCGAATGGTCTGCGGGGTCCTTCAGCGTCAAGGTCGCCGACACGATCCTTGCCGCAGCGTTCATGAAAGAGCAAGGCCGCGCGATTTCGCTGCTGGTGGGCCACTCCTTCGGTGGCGCCGCCGTCCTGGCGGCCACCCGGGACATTCCCGGACTCAATGCCGTGGTGACCGTTGGCGCGCCGTTCGAACCCAAGCACGTGGAGCACATGTTCGACGCCGAAATCGATGCGATCCTGCGGGATGGGAGCGCCGTGGTGGACCTGGGCGGCCGGCCCATGGAGATCCGCCGGCATTTCGTCGAAGACGTGGAGCGGGCCGACCTGCGCGACTGCATCCGGACCCTCCACAAGCCGCTGATGGTGATGCACTCCCCCACGGACAATACAGTGGGAATCGACAATGCCAGCGAAATCTTCCGCACCGCGCGGCATCCCCGGAGCTTCATTTCGCTCGAAGGCAGCGAACACCTGCTCACAGGTAAGGGGCAGGCGGCGCGCGTGGCACGGATTATTGGTGCGTGGGCTGACCCGTACCTGGAGGTCCGCGACGCCGGCTGACTCCCAACTGGGTCGCAGTTAAGCGCGTTCTGGGCGCCCAAAACGCGCTTAACTGCGACTTAGTTGGGTGGCTACTTGCCGATGGCGGCTTTGCTCTCGCTGATCCATTGCTCGGCCGCCTTGTCCGGGCTCAGCCGCTTGAACAGCACCTCGGTGTTGATGCGCGCCGTGATTTCGGAGACCGCCGTGGAACCCGTGGGGCCGATATAGGTGGGCGCGAAGTCCATCTTGCCGATCTGGTCGATGTAGGCCGCCTCAACCTTGCCCTGCGGAGTCAGCAGGTCCTGGATGGCCGTGCGCATGCCGGAGTTGCTGGGCACGCCCCGGTCGCTCTGGATGATCTTGGCTGCCTGCTCATTGTTCACCAGGAAGCTCACCAGCTTGGCAGCAGCATCCGCGTGCTTGCTGCGGGCGGAGATGGTGTAGAACTGCGAGGACTGGAGCCAGATACCCGGCGTGGGCGTCTCCCCCGGCAGTTTGAGGAGCTTGAGTTCGGCACCGGATGCCTTGCTGAGCGCCGAGAGCGAGTTGCTCCACGTGAGCATCATGCCGGCCTTGCCCATGCCCATGAGCGTCTGCTCCGTGCTGACATTGAGCTTCTCGACGGTCTCGGACGCACTCGGAGCGGCCCCGGATTCACTCAGCTTGAGCGAATAGTCGAAGTAGGCCTGGACCGTACCCTTGTCCAGCCCCAGCTGTCCTTCCTGGGTGTAGAGGGACTGTCCTCGCTGGCGGGCGAAGGCATCGAGTGAGTCGTGGGTCAGGACGGTTGCGGTGCCGTAGGTTCCCTTGGGACTCTTGGACGTGATGTCACTGGCGATGCGGGCAAAGTCGTCCCAGCTCCACTTGCTGTCGTCCGGGAGGGAAACCCCGGCTGCCTGAAACACTGCCGGGTTCACGACGATCGCCAAAGCATTGGCTCCCGTTGACACGCCGTACTGCGTGCCCTTCACCTGGCCGTTCTCCAGGGCTCCCTGGTCCAGCTTGGACAGATCCAGGGAACCATTGACCTTGGACAAGTCCAGGAGGGCGCCACGGTTGGCATATTCTGCGGGATACGCGCCGCCCATGGTGATGACGTCCGGGGCATCGTTGGCCGCAACCTGGGTGGCGAGCTTGTCGAAGTAACCGCCGATGTCGCCGTATTCCGGCTTGACCTTGATGTTGGGGTTGGCTGCCTCGAATTCGGCGATGGCCTTGTTGGTCAACTCTGCGCGGCCGGCGTTCCCCCACCAGGAGAACCTGATCTCCACCGGACCGCTTTCGGCCTGGGTGTTGCTGCCTGCTGAGCACCCTGTGGCCAAGCCGGCCAGGCCCAGTGCGGCAATGAATGCCAACGATTTTCGGATACTACCTAGAGATTTACGCGCCATTGGGTAAGCTTCTTTCAGACTCAGAAAACGGTTCCTGAAACGTATCAAGCGCTCTCATGTGCGTCAATAGTTCTGATCGTTAACTATTTAGGAAGCTTCCCGGAGGCCCCGTCTTGACCCTGAAACTTACCGACATCCAGATCCGCGATCCCTACGTCCTCACCCTTCCCGCAACAGGTGAATACCTGCTCTTCGGCAGCACCGACAAGAACATCTGGTCGGGTCCCGCCACAGGATTCGACTGCTACCGGAGCAGCGACCTCAATGAGTGGGAGGGGCCGATCCCAGCCTTTCGGCCAGACCCCGGTTTCTGGAGCCACGAACAGTACTGGGCACCCGAAGTACACGAATACCAGGGGCGTTTCTACCTGTTTGCCACCTTTACCGCACCGGGTCATTTCCGCGGAACCCAGATACTTTCCAGCGACGAGGCCGAAGGGCCGTACACACCGTGGAGCAACGGGCCGGTGACCCCACCCGATTGGGAATGCCTTGACGGAACACTCCATCTGGACGCCGACAGGCAGCCGTGGATGGTCTTCTGCCACGAGTGGAAGCAGATCGACGACGGCGCCATCGTCGCCCAGCGCCTCAGCCCGGACCTGCGCAGCGCTGTGGGTGAACCGACGGTCCTGTTCACGGCTTCCGAGGCTCCGTGGTCACGTCCCTTGGACAAACCGTCCCACACGGGCGCTCCAGTCCATGTCACCGACGGCCCCTTCCTCCATAGGCTGGCCAGCGGCAAACTCATCATGCTGTGGTCCAGTTTCGGAGACCACGGCTATTCCATGGGCATCGCCCGCAGCCAATCCGGCACCGTGCTGGGTCCTTGGATCCAGGAGCCTGAAGCCCTGTGGAGCAAGGACGGCGGCCACGGCATGATCGCCCGGACCCTCGACGGAAGCCTGTTCCTGACCCTGCACCAGCCCAACCAGAGTCCCAACGAACGTGCGGCCTTCTTCCCCCTGCGTGAGCTTGAGGACACCGTTGTGCTGGAGCCTGCCCGAGCCGGCATCGACCGCGAGTCGCTGGTCAGGCGCCACAACGTGACGCAGAAGGAACTGGACCCACGGAGCCCCGTCTCAGTGGGCAATGGCGAATTCGCCTTCACCATGGACCTCACTGGCCTGCAGACATTTCCCGGCTCCTACCCCGTGGGGGCCCGGGACGAGCTCCCGCCCGGAACACTGCTGGGCACCCAGGCACAATGGGGCTGGCACTCCGTCCCGCCGGAAGCTTCCTACGACTTGTCGGGGTCCACTGTCCTCTACGATTCACCCCGTGGGCCCGTGCCCTACGTGGACATGGTGGGAGAGATCGTGGATTACCGGGAAACCGGAACTTCCCGGGCAGAAACGTGGCTCCGCGCCAACGCGCACCGCCTGGACCTGGGCAGGATCGGCTTCCGGTGGGTGGAAGGCGGGAAGGAACGCGCCCTCGAACCGGCCGACATCACCGGAACCGAACAAACACTGGACCTCTGGTCCGGAATTGTGACCAGCCGCTTCACCGTGGCGGGCCACCCCGTGACGGTCACGACGGCGTGCCACCCGGACCGCGACCAGCTCGGCTTGCGCGTGGAGTCGGCTGCGTTGGGCTCGCCGGGAATGGGGCCCCGCCTGGTTGTCGGCTTGGACTTCCCGTACGGATCCGAGGCCTGGCACGACGCCGCTGATTGGAGCAGGCCGGACGCGCACACGACCACCCTGGAGCAGCCCACCCCGACACTCGCCGGGAAGACGGGCTGGGTGGTGCACCGGGAACTGGATGACTCGCGTTACGAGGTGGTCATTACCGGAAAGAGCCTCCGGATCGAACAGACGGGCCAGCATTCCCTCCGTATTGGCGCCGACGACCACGTAGAATCCGGCGCCCGGGGTTCCATTCTGGACCTGTCCATTGCCTTCCTCTCCGCGGGCGATGGCGACTGCATCCCGCGCGGCACCGCCGGAATCGGGCAGGCGGCACCGGCACCCGAGCCGACTCGGGCGGCAACCGAGGCGAGCCCCGGCACGGGGCCAGCATCCGGCGTCGTACGTTCCTTGGAACCGGCGGCAGGCAGCGACGTCGCGGCAGCGTCCGCCGCGTACTGGCCGAATTTGTGGAACTCCGGTGGCGCGATCGAACTCCACGCCACCGATGACCCTCGGGCCAAGGAATTGGAACGCCGGATTGTCCTCTCCCAGTACCTGACGGCGATCAACTGCTCCGGCTCGCTGCCGCCGCAGGAAACGGGGCTGGTGTGCAACTCGTGGCGCGGCCGCTTCCACCTGGAAATGCACTGGTGGCACGCTGCCCACTTTGCCCAATGGAACCGCCCGGAACTGCTGCTGCCCTCGTTGCGCTGGTACTCCACGGTGCTGGAGAGGTCCCGGCAAACGGCCAAGCAACAGGGCTTCGAGGGAGTGCGTTGGCCCAAGCAGGTCGGCCCGGATGGACGCGAGAGCCCCAGCACCATCGGCACCTTTTTGATCTGGCAGCAGCCGCACCCCATCTACCTCGCGGAACTGGCCTACCGCGCCAACCCCTGCCACGAGGTGCTGGAAGAATTCGCAGAGATGGTGTTCGAGTCGGCGGCGTTCATGGCCGGCTTTGCGCATCCGACGCAGCGGGGATTCGAACTCGGACCGCCGTTGGTCCCCGCACAGGAAAGTTACGGTTCCATCCGCGGCAGGGTCAGCAACCCCACGTTCGAGCTGGCCTACTGGCAGTGGGCGCTGGGCATCGCATCTGCTTGGCGTGACCGGCTGGGCTTGGAGCCCGTTGCCGCTTGGAAGGACGTAGCAGGAGGTATGGTCAAGCCGCACGTGGCGGATGGGGTGTATACCGCGATCGACGTGGAGCCTTTCACTATCCGCACCGACCACCCGTCCATGCTGTGTGCCCTGGGTTTCGTGCCCACGACCGGGTTGATCGATCCGGACACCATGCGGGCCACCCTGCACGACGTACTGGCGGACTGGGATTGGGCCAGCACCTGGGGCTGGGACTACCCGGTGATGGCCATGACGGCAGCGCGCCTGGAGGACCCGGAAGCCGCGGTGGACGCGCTGCTGCTGGACGCGGGAAAGAACACCGTGCTACCGAACGGCCACAACCGGCAAACCGATTCCCTGCCGTTGTATCTCCCCGGCAATGGTGGCTTGCTGGCGGCAGTGGCGTTGATGGCCGCCGGGTGGGACGACGGACCCGAACGCCACGCCCCCGGGTTCCCGCCGGGTTGGACCGTGGCTTGGGAGGGCCTAGTGAAGGCGCCGTAGCCGAACGCCACGCGGGGTTGCTAGGGGCGTTTGGGGCCGAGGGATGCTCCAATGAGCGCCCCGAGACCCAGGCCGACGAGAATGCCCAGAAACGGCGAGTTGAACACGAGCTGGCCGACAATGAGCCCCGCCGCAGCACCGATGAGGCAAGCGATCCACAACTGGTTGTTCATGGTGCCTCCAGGGGGCCGGTCAGGTTTGCGGGGTGGCCCGGCGGGCCCCGAGGAACCTCTTGCGGGGCGTCTCCCCCGCCCGCACGTCAGCCTCCCGAATGGCCGACCATGCTGCCGAGACGAGGTACACCTGGCTGACCAGGTTGAACCAGATGAGCAACCCGATGATGATCGCGAAGGAAGCCAGGACCGGATTGTTACCTGCGCGCGCAAGGAGTTCAGTGCTGAAGAACTGAAGGACCGTGGTCCCGACGCCGGCCAGGACAACCCCTTCCAGGAACGCCTGGCGCCCCAGCTTCAGCCCGCCGGCCAAGCGGAACAACACTGCCGCCGTCGCGCAGTTCAAGAGCAGCGGGACCACGATCTTGACGACGGCGGCGATAGGACCGGCGATCGACTCGTCCAAACGGAGTACCCCGAAGATCCAGTCCGCAGCAGTACCGAACACCAGCGAGGCACCGGCGCTGACCACCAGGATGACCCCGAGGAGCAGCAAGGTTCCGGCGTCCACGAGCTTCTGCAACACGGCGCTGCGCTGGAGGGGGTCCGCCTGCATGACCACGCGCACGCCTTCCCGGACGCTCGCGATCCAGCCCAACGAGGTGAAGACGGTGACGACGGCGGCGATGGCGGCTGTCCAGCCGAGGCCGGACGGATTCAAGAGCGTCTGTGGATCCACCAGGCCTTCCCCGCCGTTGACCTGCAGGAGGCCGGGTGCCGCGGAAGCCACGCTCCGGATCACGGCGTCTTCCAGAACCGGGTTGCCGCCCAGGACAATGCCCGCAATGGCGAAGCCGGTGGTAAGAAGGCCGGTCACTGAGAAGAACATGTTGAATCCGATGCCGGCACTTAACAGCGGCCCATGTTGGCGGGAGTAATGCTGGAACGAACGCATGGCCCGGTTGGTATTCAACTTGGCGAGGGCCAACGCAAAAAAGGCGCCCGCCCTCTTGGCCAAGCCGTCACCGGCACGCTTGCTGTGGCCCCAGTCCTGCCGCTTGTGGAGGAGTTCGAGTTTAAGCTTCGCCAGTTCAGTTGGCAGTGGAGGACTGTCCGCCTGTTGACGTGGATTCCGCCTGCTGGTCTTCGTCACTGTCGCCGCCAAAGTCGAGCTCTTCCCGTAGCTGCCAAATTCCATTGGTGTCGTGCTCGTAAAGTCCCATGCTAACCACTGGGAAGGTAGCCCGGTAATCACTGAGCACCGTTTCGGCCTCGTCAAGATTTTCCTGGGCGACATCGTGGGCCACCGTGACGTGCGGATGGTACGGGAACGGGAGCAATCGCTCCAAGGGACCGGACTGCAGTTTCTCGTGGAGCTGCACGCATTCCTCGAAGCCTTGCTCCACGTTCACGAACACCACGGGCGAGACCGGACGGAAGGAACCGGTACCGGAAATGGTGATGGTGAACGGCGGCTGGGTCTGCGCTACCGCCCGAACGTGGTCCCGGGTGGCTTCCCAGTCCTGCGTGGGCGTCGTGGTGATCAGGGTGATGTGCGCCGGGATGACCTCGGCCATGGGGTCGCCGAACGACGCCCGCCAATCCTGCAGTTCCTGTGCGATGTCCGGCGGGAATCCGAGGATCACGCCAACGCACATGGCGTCACCGGCACCGCAGCCGGTGCCGGTGACAGTGGGCTGGGGCGAATCGTCCGGACCGGCACCCGGGTGGGAGTCGGCCTGGACGTTGAGCTGACCAGCGGCGCACATGGATTTAGCGGACTCCCTGCTCTGCACCGCGGTAGGGCAGGAACCCAACCTTGGAGTAGACGTCGGCGAGGGTGGCGGCGGCAATCTCGCGGGCCTTGTCCGCGCCAACGGCCAGGAGGCGGTCCAACTCGGCGGGGTCGGCCAGGAGTTCGTTGGCGCGCTCCCGGATGGGGGCCAAGTGACCTGAGACGAGCTCGGCAAGGTCCACCTTGAGGTGGCCGTACATCTTGCCCTGGTAGTCGGCCACGATCTTCTCCACCGGGGTACCGCTGATGGCCGAGTAGATGGTCAGCAGGTTGGAAACGCCGGGCTTGTTCTCCCGGTCGTAGCGGATTTCGGTCTCGGTGTCCGTCACGGCCGACTTGATGCGCTTGGCCACGGTCTTGGGGTCGTCGAGCAGGTTGATGAGGCCCGCCGGGGATTCCGCTGACTTGGACATCTTGGCCGTGGGGTTCTGGAGATCGTAGATCTTGGCCGATTCCTTCTGGATGAAGGCCTCGGGCACCTGGAACGTCTCACCGAACCGGCTGTTGAAGCGGTTGGCGAGGTCCCGGCTAAGCTCCACGTGCTGGCGCTGGTCTTCGCCTACCGGTACGCCGTGCGGTTGGTAGAGCAGGATGTCCGCAGCCTGCAGGATGGGGTAGGTGAACAAGCCCACGCTGGCGTGGTCCGAGCCCTGCTTCTGGGCCTTGTCCTTGAACTGGGTCATGCGGCCGGCTTCGCCCATGCCGGTGATGCAGTTCAGGACCCAAGCGAGCTGCGCGTGTTCGGGAACCTGGGACTGGACGAACAGTGTGCACTTCTCCACGTCAACCCCACCGGCAATGTATTGCGCTGCGGTGACACGGGTGCGGCGTGCGAGTTCGGCCGGGTCCTGCGGGACCGTGATGGCGTGCAGGTCCGGGATGAAGAAGACGGCATCGTACTCGTCCTGCATGCGGACCCAGTTGACCAGGGCACCAAGGTAGTTGCCCAGATGCAGGGAGTCGGCCGAAGGCTGCATGCCGGAGAGCACGCGGTGCTTGGCCCCGGCAGCAAGCTTGGTGGAGGTCACGGGGTTGGCGGCGGGAAGAACGGCTGCGTCAGTTTCAGCTGTAGTCATGGGGTAGATACTTTCGTCAAGCTTTAGAGCCGGTAGTCAACAACCACCGGTGCATGGTCGGAGAAGCGGGTGTCCCACGAAGGCGCCCGGTCCACTACTGCCGAGAAAGCCGCGGCAGCGAGTGCGGGAGTAGCCAGGTGGTAGTCGATGCGCCAGCCAGTGTCAGTGTCAAAGGCTTTGCCGCGCTGGGACCACCAGGTGTAGGGGCCGGCGACATTTCCTGCCAGGCCCCTGTGGACATCCCTCCATCCGATCTCTTCGCCGAAGAAGCGGTCGAAGTAGGCACGCTCCTCCGGGAGGAAGCCGGCACGCTTGACGTTGCCCTTCCAGTTCTTGATGTCGAGTTCGGTGTGACCCACGTTGAGGTCGCCCACCACCAGTGCGTGATCGCTGTGCTTGGCCAGTTCAGGCAAGCGGGTGGTCATGGCGTCCAGGAAACGGTACTTGTCATCCTGCTTGGGCGTTCCAGCCTCGCCGGAGTGCACATAGGCGCTGACGGCGGTCAGTGTGGTTGCCTCACCTGAGGAGTTCCGCAGGGCGAAGTCGGCTTCGACCCAGCGTCCGGAAGTATCGAAGTATTCGTCTCCGTTGCCGACCCGCGTGGCGGTGGGCTCCTGGCGTGAAGCGATGGCTACGCCGGCACGGCCCTTGGCTTCCGCCTCGGAGTGGAGGATGTGCCAGCCCTCACCGATCAGCGAGTTGACGATCTCGTCAGGTGCACGGACTTCCTGAAGGCAGAGGATGTCGACTTCGCGCGGCTCCAGCCATTCCGCCATGCCCTTCTTGTAGGCAGCCCTCAGGCCGTTGACGTTGACCGATGCGATGCGAAGGAAATCCTTCTTCAATGCCGTACTCACCCGCTCTACTCTAGTCGATGATGGTTCCGGCCACGGGCTCGTCGGAGTCACCCGAGGACTTGATCATGTCCCGTGCGTTGGTGGACGTGATGGCGATGGTTTCGAGGGCACGGTTGATGGTGTCCTGGTTGGCATCGGCACCCTTGGCGCGCTCGTCTTCCACCACCCGGACCTGGACCTGGACGATCTTGAAGGAGTGGTCCAGTTTGAGGTCCCGAACCTCGTCCGCCTGGCTGCGTTCGGCCACCACCCGGGTGCCGCCATGGTCCGCGGAGGACGACGACGGCGCGCGGCCGGTTGCCGCGGCAAAGGCATTTTGCGCTTCGGTCAGCTTGGCCCCGGCCCGCTTTGCGGCCCGCTGGATGCTCAAGACGACGAACGCTGCGAGCGCGAGCCAGCCGAAGGAGACAACAGCAACGACCCAGCCCACGACGTCGTTCTGGTTGGCCGCGAAGATCACGGCGACCAGGAAGGCGATGATGACGACAGTCATCCCCAGGCCGCCGATGCGGAAGCCCTTGAGGGGGCCGCGGGCGGAAGTGGACGTGGAAGGGTGCGGGTCACCGAGAGATTGCATGGATCCATTGTCTCAAACGCCCGCAGGTGCCCGGACCGGCTTCCACGCACGGCGAACAGTCACTTGAGGAACAGCCGGCGCAGCCTTCCCGTGGTCAACATGATGCCCAGCACGATCATCACCAGGTAGTAGCCCACGTGGATGGCCGTGGCAGGGGTAAAGACGCCAACGCTGATTTGCCGCAGCAACTCCACGCCATGCCACAACGGCATTGCCTGGATGAACCACTGGATGGGCTGCGGGTAAACACTGAGCGGGTAGAACGTGGCACTGAACAGGAACATGGGCAACAGGAAGAAGTTGATCCAGTCCATTTGCTGGAACGTCTTCATGAAGCTGGTGATGCCCATGCCGAAGCTCGCAAAACCGAAGGCGATGAGTACCGAGGCCGGAATCACCAGGATGGCCCACCATGTGGTCAGCAAACCCATGACACCCATGACTGCCGTGAATCCGGTGGCATACAGCAGGCCCCTGAGCAAGGCCAGGAAGATCTCACCGATGGCAACGTCCAGTGGCCCCAGGGACGTGTACAGCATGCCCTGGTAGAGCTTGGCGAAGTTCATCTTGAAGAAGACGTTCCACGTGGAGTCGTAGATGGCGCCGTTCATGGCCGAGACCGCAAGGAGTGCCGGCGCGATATACGCTGCATAGCTGATCTCCTCGCCGCCGGGGCCTTGGACCGTGCCCACGATGGAGCCCATTCCCACGCCCATGGCCAGCAGGAACAACACCGGCTCGAAGAAGCCGGACAACAGCACCAGCCATGTGCTGGACTTCGCCGCCATCAGTCCCCGGGCTACTACGGCCTTGGCGTTGCGGGAGTACAGGGGGCCGAACTTCCGTTCGCGGGCCACGTCGGTGGCGCTGTGGCCGCCGGTCAGGACACTCATGAGCCCATCCTTTTCACGAACTGCCGGCGGACCAGCACAAATCCTACGGCCGCGGTGGCCAGGAGGTACAGCACGTGCGTGAGCGTCAGCAACGGATTCTCGTCCATGCCGTACGTGAACACCCTGCCCAATTCCGTCCCATGCCAAACCGGGGAGATCCAGCCGATCCACCGGACGGCCAGCGGCAGCGTGTCCAGGGGAAAGAACGTGCCGGAGAAGAGGAACAGCGGCATCACGATGAAGCGCTGCACCAAGGCGAACTGTCCCTTGTCCTGCGTGATGCTCGAGGCATAGGCCATGAGTGGCAAGCCAAAGGACAGTGCCGCCACCGTCGCCACGATCGCCGAGACCCAACCCCACGGACCGGGCGAGGCACCGAACAGGGCCACCACGGCGAAATACACCACCGATTGCAGCAGGAACCTCAGACTGCTGGCCATGATGTGGCCCGTGGCGATCTGCTGCGGGATCAGTGGCGAGGCGTGCGGACCGTAGAACACCCGCCGCCACTTGAAGCCGTCCGTGATCGGGTAGGAAAACTCCCCCGAGGCCGTCATCACCGCGGCCGACACGAGCAGCGCTGGAGCCACGAATTCCAGGTAGCTGACCCCGCCGAAGACCGATTCGCTGTTGGCATCCACCAGGCTGGCCAGGCCAACCCCCATGGCGAACAGGTACGCCACCGGCTGCCCCACGCTGTAAAGGACCACGGACCAGCCGTAGTTGCGCATGACGCGGAGCACTTGCTCGGCGTAGAAGAACGAACCCCATCTCCTTGCCCTCGCGGCCGAGACGGCAGGTGAGTGGGCGCGCAACGGTCGCGCCGCCGTCGTGAGCTCATCCTCAGTCAACGAGGCTCCTGCCCGTGAGCCGCAGGAACACGTCCTCCAGGGAGGACCGGCGCACCAGCGAGGTCAAGGGCCGCAGGCCGCGGGCGGAGACCTGCTCCAGAGCGGCTTCGCCATCGTCGGCGTAGATGAGCACACGGTCGGGCAGCGTTTCGAGCCGCTCGCCGATCCCTTCAAGCTCGACGCCGATGGTCGCGTTCCGCTCGGAGCCGAACCTCAGCTCCAGTACTTCGCGGGAGGAATGCTCGCGGATCAGGTTGGCCGGCGAACCCTCCGCCATGATCCGGCCCTTGTCCACCACGATCAGCCGGTCGCACAATTGCTCGGCTTCGTCCATGTAGTGGGTTGTGAGGATGAGGGTGACACCGCTTTCCTTGAGCCGGAACAAGCGGTCCCAGAGGATGTGGCGGGCCTGCGGATCCAAGCCGGTGGTGGGTTCATCCAGCAGCAGGATGCGGGGTTCGTTAATGAGCGAGCGGGCAATGGTGAGGCGGCGCTTCATGCCGCCGGACAGGGCATCCACTTTGGAGTTCGCCTTGTCCGTGAGCTGCGCGAATTCCAGGAGCTCGTCGGCTTTGGGCTTGAGGTAGCTCAGCGGCAACCCGAAGTACCGGCCGTAAACGATCAGGTTTTCGCGGACCTTCAACTCTTCGTCGAGGTTGTCCTGCTGCGGAACCACGCCCAGGTGCGCCCGCACTTCCGGACCGTGGGATTCGGGATCCAGGCCCATGATGTCGAGGGTCCCGGAGGTGCGCTGGGAGACACCCCCGATCATTTTCATGGTGGTGGACTTTCCAGCGCCGTTGGGACCGAGCAGTCCGAAGGACTCCCCCGCCGGGACCTCGAAGGAGATGTTATCCACGGCGGTGAGCTCACCATAGGTCTTGGTGAGGTTGTGCGCGCGGATGACGGTGGGTGGGTTCATGGCGGACGTTTCGTGCTGCGATTCCGGGAGGGCTGCAGGGCGGGTTGCTTCATTGTGCACCCTCAGCAGACTAGTAGCGCCCACCGATATGTGAAAGAGCTCTTGCAGATATTCGCCCAACTGGCTGGCAGTTGTGGTTGTTCTGAGCCCTTCGAATCATGCGGTGATCGCAACACCTGATTATTGAAGGGTGTCGATTGCCGTGGTGAAGTTCTCGAATCGTTTGGTTTCTGAGGTTGTTCAGTCGTTCTGGCAACAGGTAGCGGACGGTTCCCGCTTTGAAGAAGCGGGAGAGTTCGTCGGATGGTCCGTAACGACCGTGCGG